>DATIDO010000287.1:0-2848 GCA_035456245.1 Polyangiaceae bacterium | reverse complement strand
TACGTCATCCTGGCGCTGGCCACGGCCCTGCTCGGCGTGGTCTTCATCGGCGTGTTCCGGCGCATGCACGCGCTGTTCGACAGCTTGAAGATCCCGCAGTGGCTGAAGCCTGGTGTCGGCGGGCTCTTGCTGGGCCTGCTGGTGGCGCCGCTCTTGGTCGTCGTGGGGCGCGCGATCGGCCAGCCGGGGCAGGGGCTCGGACTGCTCGGTGGTGGCTACGGCGCCATGCAGATGGCCATCACCGGCAATGCCTTCCTGCCGCCCGAGTGGATGGGCGTGCTCCTCTTGGGCGCGCTCGCGCTCACGAAGATCCTCGCCTCGTCGCTCACCATCGCGTCCGGCGGCAGCGCCGGTGACTTTGCTCCGGCCATGGCCGTGGGCGGCCTGCTCGGCGGGGCGTTCGGCCGCGGCGCCGCGCTGCTCTTGCCCGAGCTGAACCTGCAGCCCGGTGCCTTTGCGCTCGTCGGCATGAGCGCCTTCTACGGCGGGATCGCCCACGCGCCGCTCAGCTCGCTGGTCTTGGTGTGTGAGCTGGCCGGTAACTACGATTTGCTGGTCCCGCTCATGCTTTGCCAGGGCATCGTATTCGTCGCCCTGCGCAACCGCTCGATTTACCCGGCCCAGGTGGCCTCGCCCGAGGAATCCCCGCTCTACCGCGACGTGGTCCTCAAGAGCGCGCTCGCTCACGTGCGGGTGCGCGATGTGTTGCGGACTTCGCGCGCGACGCCCATCGTGCTGCTCGAGCCCGGATGGACGGCGCAGCGCCTGATCCAGCTGGCCGCCGAGGCGCCGGAACAGGAGGTCTTCCCCGTCGTCGATGCCGGAGGAAAGCTGCTCGGTATCGTCACCTCGAACAGCCTGCGCGTACTGGGCGCCGAGAAGGAGACGGCGCGCTTCACCCTGGCCGTCGATCTCATGGAACGGCCGGTGACCGTCCAACCCGATCAGGAGCTGAGCCACGCGCTGCGCGCGCTGATTGGCAGCGGTTACCGCGAGCTACCCGTCGTCGACGAGGCCGGCCGCGTCATCGAGCTACTCGACGAAGCAGACGTCGCCAGCGTCTACCTGCGCGCCGTGCAGCGCGCCGAGTCGGCCGACCGCGCGACGACGTACTGAGTGGGGGGCGAGAGGATGACCAGTTACAGCCCACCAGCGGACTCGATAGGGCCATCCGACGGCTTGGGGAACTGGTTCCCTTGGCCGGGGTAGCGGATGAATCAGCCGAAGCCGTGGGTCGAGAGTGGGAAGCGGTGCATCGTCCTGGTGCGCCTCGGTGGCTTTTCGCTCGCGGTTGCGTGCACACCTGCGGCGTCTGGAACGGAGGGGGGCATTGGCGGGCAACCGTCGAGTGACGGCGTTCCTGGCGGTCCTCGCTACCATCCGCCCCCCGGCTTCGAAGACTGCATTCATGCGGAAGTGAAGGCGGATTGCGAGGATGGCTGGTGCCGAGTGCCAGCCGGCTGCTTCGTGATTGGCTCGCCGCTCGGCGAGTGGCATCGCGGTGCGCTCACCGAAGACCAGAAGGCTGTGACGCTCACGCATGCATTCAACATTCAGCAAACCGAGATGACGCGCGCGCAGTGGCGCGACATCACCGCTGTAGAAACATCGCCCACTCCCCAGTTTGCCTGCTTGGAGGACGACTGCCCGGTCACGATGGTGACGTGGTGGGAGGCTGTGCTGGCAGCGAACATGCTTTCGGAGAAGGAAGGGCTGCCTAGCTGCTACCAGCCCTACGGGTGTACTGGCGAGCTGGGCAAGGGGCGCGTGTGCGAGGGGTTCGAGAACGCCAACGACAGCCTCTACGACTGTCTCGGGTACCGACTCCCCACGCGCGCTGAGTCAGAATACTCAGCGCGAGCCGGGACAACCACGGCCTTCTACTCTGGCGACATCCTCGAGCGTGCCGTTACGCAGGAATGCAGCCGAGAGCCGAATCTGGACCGGATCGCGTGGTATTGCCACAACTCGGAGGGCAAGCCGCATCGTGTTGCTCTGCTCGAGCCCAACGGATTTGGTCTCTACGACCAGCTTGGCAACGTCGAAGAACTCCTGAACGATGTGGAATACTGGGCATCTTCCCCGGGGGGGACGGATCCAGAGGGCATGGTATCGCGCCCCGACGCCCAAGGCGTCGCGTCGAGCCGCGTCATCCGAGGTGGACGGGTCGATCTGCAGGGGTGGCTATCGCGGGCCGCCAATCGCAGCGACAGTCGATGGAACGCCTATGGCGAATACCGTTCCTTGATCGGCTTCCGGCTGGTTCGTTCGCTTCCGAAATGAGCATCCCGGCCGTCCGCTTTGGGCGGTTGTCGCGCCGGCGCGGGAATCGACTCGACGGAGGCGAATTTCGTTGACTAGAAATTCGGGTGCGCGCGCTCGATGGCGCGCGGTTGGCTGATTTTCTGTGGTTGCGGCGCGTAGGGCGCGTTGTGTCGCGTGATGGCCTCGCGGAGATCACTTTCGTCGAACGGATGCGCGTGGGCGCGTTGGCGAGGCGCTGAGAGGTCAGAAATTTCTGGGTGTAGAGTGCCTGTATGGGCTCTCTCGACTGCGTCTCCGATGAAGAGTTGGTGGCTGGCCTTTGCGCGCTCGAAGCGCAGCACCGCAGCACGATGGCTGCGATCATCGAACACCTCGTCGAGATGGAACGGCGAAGACTGCATCTGCGCTTGGGGTACTCGTCGCTCTACGAGTATTGCCTGAAGGTCCTGCGGCTGAGCGAAGACGAAGCCTATCGGAGGATGACGTGCTCTCGTTTGGCCGCGCGGCAGCCTGAAATCATTGTGCGTCTGGCACGCGGGGAGCTGAGTTTGACCACGGTGACGATGCTGAAGCCGCATTGGTC
>DATIDO010000286.1:0-2086 GCA_035456245.1 Polyangiaceae bacterium | reverse complement strand
GGGCGGCTTACCGTCGTTCGCCAGTTTCACCGGTGGGCAGAAGGGTTGGGCCGCTAGGCGCCCCGAGGCCCCCAAGTCGGGAGGAAAACCAGATGCTCCGTGCTTCGCGCGCCAGTGCTGCGCTCATCCGTTCGCTCATTTTGGGTACCGTCGCGATGACCTCGACGGTCGCCGTTTCTTCGGTGTTGGTCGCCTGTGGCGACGAGAACCAGCCGGAATACTGGCTCGACAAGCTGGAGGACCCGAAGTGGCGTCCCCGCGCGGCCCAGCGCCTCACCTTGTTCCTGAGCGACGCCCTCACCAAGGCCGACCAGAACAAGGAAGATCCCAAGGTGAAGGCGCTCGAGGACAAGCTCGTCGGCCCGCTCACCGATCTGTACGTCAAGGACTACGGCAGCCTGGACACCGCCACGCGCGTCCAGCTGATCAAGCTGCTCGCCGACTTCCGCGACCCGCGCACGCTGCCGGCGCTGAAGACCGCCTTCGAAGAGTTCGCCAAGCGCCCGCGCAAGACGACCGACGAGTCGGACATCCAGTGGGCCGTCCGCGCCTACGCCGACATGAAGTCGCCCGAGCTCGCACCGGCCGTGCTCAAGGCCTTCACCAAGCTCGAGGCGCACACGCCCCTCGGTATGGCCATCTACCGCGACTACAGCGAGGCCATGGTGACCGCGCCCAGCACTGGCTGGGGCCCGGAGCTGATCGAGCTGCTCGGCGTGGAGATCAAGAACCCCGCCAGCGCCAAGAGCAAAGAGCAGCAGCGCGACATGGTCGACCCGTTCCGCGACCAGCTGTTCTGGCAGACCACGGCCGCCCAGATCCTGGGCGAGCTGAAGGACCCGAGCGCCGTCGAGCCGCTGCTCAAGGTGCTCTACACGCCCGCCAAGGGTGATCTGGCCTTCACCTCGCTGCTGGCGCTGGTGAAGATCGGCAAGCCCGCCGTCGACCGCACCATCAAGGTGCTCGACGTGAAGGACTCGCTCGCTCAGTTCTACCTGGCCGAGCTCAAGAAGGCCGGCGCGACCGAGACGCCCAAGGGCAACCCGGCCGTGGCCACCGCTGCTGCCGTGCTCGGCATGGCAGGTCGTCGTGAGGCGATCCCGTCCCTCATCGCCGTCCTCGAGGGCACGATCGAGGACACGGACAAGGCGCTGGTCGCTCGCGAGCTGACCAAGATCCCGTCCACCCCCGAGTCCGAGGCAGCCTTCAAGAAGGCGTTCGAGAGCCTCCCGCTCGAGACCGCCGTCCAGGGTACGCCTGCGCTGGCGTTGCTCGCCGACGCCGCGGCCATGTTCTACGACTCGACGCTCGTCGACTGGCTGCTCGCGCAGGCCAAGTCGGTCAAGGGCGCCGGCGAAGAGAAGACTGCCGTTCAGCAGGGTCTCGTGGTGACGGCGCTCAAGCTGGCCAAGCCCGAGCAGTGGGCTCAGGTCTCGGCCGCAGCGCACGATCTGAAGATGGACGACCTGGTGAAGGGCGCCGACGCCGTGGTGAAGGCCTGCGGCGACAAGGTCGATTGCTACGTCCAGGCCGTCGAGAAGTCGGAGAACCAGGAGCAGGCGAACCAGTTGGCCGGCATCAAGGCGGCCTACATGGTCGGCGTGCTCGGCAACGCTGCGGCTCGCGACAAGGTGATCGAGGGCCTCAACGACATCGAGAACGGCTCGATTCGTGCGGTGCTCGCTCGCACCATCGACTTCCTGACGCCCAAGGGCGACGCCAGCGTCGTGGAGAAGCTCGAAGCCATCATCGTGAAGAACCGCAAGTCGCCCGACGCCGCCAAGTCGGCCGGCGATGGCCCGGTGAAGGAAGTGGCCTACCGCCTGGCTGCCCGCAGCTAATCCTTCCGAGCGGTCTCCCTCGGCTCGACGCGAGGGGACGAGAGAGCGGGCGTGTCTTCGGACACGCCCGTTTCTCTTTTGTGCCGTGAGACGCGCGGCGCCGAGGTGCGCGCTGCAGATGCACGGCGGAGATGCGCGGCGGATGCGCGGCGGATGCGCGGCGGAAGGGTGCCCCGGTCCGCGATCAGCGGGACGCGCGACCGAGCCAGCGGCTGGGACCAACCAGCGACGGGCCAACCAGCGCG
>DATIDO010000285.1:0-11459 GCA_035456245.1 Polyangiaceae bacterium | reverse complement strand
GAACGACCTTCGACCATGCGACCTCCCCAGGTGCTGTTTGGGTTCTTGTTCAGGGCGCTACTCTACGGCACGGGCTCGTACCGCAACGACACCGCCCCCGAGCCGAACTCCTTGCGGCCCACGAGCCTCAGGTCCAGGTACTTCGACAAGCCGGCGAACGGCGTCGGCCCGTGGCCGGCCAGCCGGGGGGTCACCACGAACTCGTACTCGTCGATCAGGCCCAGTTCGGCCAGTGCCAGCGGAAGTGTCACGCCGCCGACGAACAGCCCCTTGCCCGGCTGCTGCTTGAGGGCCCGGACCGCGGTCCCCAGGTCGCCGCGCACCAGCTCCGAGTTCCAGTCGACCCGCTCCAGGGTGCTCGACACGACGTACTTCCTCGCCGCGTCGATCGTCTCGGCGAAGGGCTTCATCCAGTCGCTCATCCAGTCGGGCCACACACCCGACGCCGGCCTCCGCCACGCCGACTCCATCATCCCGTACGTGACGCGGCCGAACAGCAGCGCGTCGGCCTGCGCGAGGCGGTCGGCGAAGTGGCGGTGCCGCTCCTCGTCCGCGGTGCCCGCGAGGTGGTCGCAGCATCCGTCCAGCGTGACGTTGATGGAAAACCGAAGAGGTCGCATGGCGTGCTCCTGGAAGGCCCGAAGGGCTCAGAGCTCAGCGGCGTCCCGGTGGCTGCCGGTCATGCACCCACACGGCTTGCGCCTTGCGATCCGCATCCGCCTTCCAGCAGGGATCGCAGAGAACCCGTCGTTGATGAATGGACCGTTTCCGGACCTCGCAGGCATCGCGCTGCTGCTCTGCCGTGAACACCGCGGGCGCCGCACACCGCCGGCACCAGTAGTACTCGTTGGTGTAGCTCTGGCCCGGCTCGCCGCTGAAACTCCGCGAGCGTTTGCTGGAGTCGGACCATGCCTCCGGGTTCGCCGGGACCTTCGGCCCCGAGGCGTGGTGCCGCCATCGGAGCGCGCACAGCAGGCATCGGCCCCGACGGAAGGCGGAGAACCCGCGGAAAGTGGGATCGCCACAGTTCGTGCACCCCGTGCGGAAGAACGACGTCATGGGGCGACGATGCCGATGTTGTCCATGCGCTTGACCGTCACGAGCGCTCCTTGGGGTCCACGTGCCTGCGTTGCTTCCCGCGCCTCCACGGCCCGGAGAAGTGTCATGGGTTCATCTTAGCGGGCGTCCGGGATCATCGGCACGGGAGCGCCGATTGCCTCCACGCACGGCGTGTTCCTCGAACAGGAGAGCCGACATGGCGAAGTTCATCACGATCGGTTATGGCGACGAAGCCGGTTACCAGCGCACGGCCGAATCCGTGCGCGCGGCGGCCCACGCCCAGGACGTCCGGCTCCGCGCGAGCGGCGCGTCGATCGGCATCGCCGGCCCCCCGGTGCAGGTGAGAAACCACGACGGTGCGGGGGTCCAGGTGACCCAGGGCGCCTTCATGCGCAGCGACCTGCCGATCGCGGGGTTCGCGGTCATCGACGCCCAGGACTTGCAGGAAGCCATTGCCCAGGTGTCGAAGTCACCCTGCGCCGTCGCGCAGGGCGTCGTTGAAGTCTGGCCGCTGCAGGAGATGCCCTGACCTCGACACCGACTCGCCGTCAGGCGCCGGTCCCCGCCTGCCCGGCAGGCGGGACGAATGGCTCGACCAGGTCCTGCTCCGTGGAATGGTTCCTCGCCACCACGGCCCGCGCCGGTGCCGTGGCACTGAGGTTGATGGCTTCGTGGGGCACGCCGGGCGGCACGAAGAGGAAATCGCCCGCCTCGCTGTCGATCGCGACGCTTATCTCGAGAGGATACCGACGAAAAGTGCCAGCAACGAGGCCGACCAGGACAGCTTTCGGGCCGAGTCCCTCTGGCCAGCGGAGATCCTGGTGAGCGGGGCCGAGTGCCAGCGCCACACGTAGAAGCCCAGGACCGCCACGGCACAGAGCCAGAAGCACACCGACGACTTGAGGGCCACCGCAAGAAAGCCGCCCGCCGTGAGCATCAGCGCGCTCGCGGCCAGGATGCCGCTCGCGTTGACGACCGGCACGGCAACGAGGCCGCCGCACGTCCTGCATTCGGCGGGCGTCCGGATGCTCGACGCCCACTTGTGCAGGCCATGGATGCCGGGTTCGTTGCAGTGGGGGCATGAGTACATGGTCGTGGTCACCTGTGTGCGGGTTCAGATGTTGACCAGGAACGCCTCGGCGTCGCCCGCTTCGCATTTCCAGTGTGCGAAGACACCCGTCAGCTGGCATCGCGGGCAGTGGCAACCGATGTAGTACCAGCGCACGTCGTTGCTGCCGTCGTACAAGGCGACGCCCGACAGCAACTCGAAGGCCTCGCCCCCGCACACGCATTCATGGGCCTCCAGATTCGCCCCGTCGGCGTACTGCTCGCCGTCGCCCATCAGGTGAAGACTGCCGCAGGCCGTGCAGGTTCGCCGGGCCACACCTTCGTCCTCATCCGTTTCGAGCTTGAACGTCCTGTTGTTGCAGGCACAGGCGGATGCTGCGAACTTCACCGCCTCGTACGCATTGAGCCTGCTGTATCGGCCGACCTCGGTCCGCGTGTCCTCCGGGGTGGTCCCGTACCAGTACTTGCCCTTCTTCTTCAGTGTCATCGTCCCTCCTTCAGAGGTCGGGCTCATCCTGCAGCAGCTGCTCGAGGCGCCGAGGGTAATGGTTGAGAAAGTCCCGCGTGACGGCGTAGTGCTCGGTGTCCTCGTACGCGACCTCGGTCACCCCCGTCTTGTCCAACAGGAAGATCTTCGCATGCGGATACGACAGCAGGATCGGCGAATGCGTCGCGATGATGAACTGGGAATGGTCCTCGACCAGCTGGTGGATGGCACTGAGTGCGGCCAATTGCCGATTGGGTGACAGCGCCGCCTCCGGTTCGTCCAGCAGGTAGATGCCATTGCCACGCAGCTTGTTCAGCAGCACGGCCATGAAGGACTCCCCGTGGGACTGCGAGTGCAACGACTTTCCGCCGTAGCTGTCGAGGTATCCCGTTCCGTCCATGTAGCTGGCCACGTTGAAGAAGCTCTCGGCGCGGAGAAAGTATTCGTCGCGCGGCTTGGGAATGCCTCGGGCCAGCCTCAGGTTGTCATGCAGTTCGGAGATGGCGCCCTCCGATTGGAACTGCACGTTCCTCGTTCCCCCCTCCGGCCCGAAGCCGAGGGCCACGGCGATCCCCTCCATGACCGTCGACTTGCCGGCGCCGTTCTCGCCCACCAGGAAGGTGACGTTCGGATGGAAGTCGATGCGCTCGATCTCGCGCACGGCCGGAATGCTGAACGGCCAGGCGTCGTAGTCCACGTCGGCGTCGGGATGAATCGACGCCCGGATCAGATACGGCTTGCTTCGTCTGGTCATTTGAAGTGCTCCGAACACCTGGCGTTCGACAGGGGCGGCCGTTGGCCTGCCCGATCGTTGGAGAGGGTCAGCCTGCCGCGGCGACGTGGAACGTGCCCGTCGCCGGCTGCCCCGTTGCGCGAAGTGGTGCCCGGGTGCTGTATGCCATGGGGAACACGGCGGCGTGCGGCAAGCCGAGCTGCTTCAGCGAGGCCTTCACGGCCCCCTTGGAATCCGCCACGGTGAACAGGACCCGCCCTTCGACCGTCAGCAGGGCGACCCCATTGAAATCGCCCACCTCACCAAAGAGAACCGCCGGATAGACGAGGCCATTGGCCAGGCGGACTGCGGCCCCGGCACAGAGGGATGAACGCTCGTGGATCACGGCCTCGTCGACCGGACGAACCCAGGTTTCGTCCTGCTCGTCGCTGCCCTCTTCATCCCATGCGAACTCCCAGACGGGATAGGTCTCCAGGTCCTCGACCGAAATGTCTTCGAGGGGCTTTCGCGTGGCCGGTGTGGGCTTCATGGAAAAGGCGGGGCTGGAGGTGAGGATGGGTTGCCATGACTTGAACCAGGCGCTCGCTTCCGGCTGCCAGGGCCAGACACCCGACGTGTTGGGATAGACGAGCTGCACGACCTCGAAGGACGGGCCCTGGTTGAACCAGAGGTTGTAGCCGAAGTACTCTTCGTAGAACGACGGATCCACCTTCTCGGCCGCGAGGTCGAACCCCTGGACGAAGCCCGAATGCATCTTGCCGGTCGAGACGGACTCACCGGCTCGGACCCTCCGGTTGTACTCGTTCACGACGAAGTGGGCCATCGGCTGCTTGAGTCCGATGACCACCACTTCGGGGGCCGAGGCGCTCTTCGTGATGCCGACGGAGTAGGCGAACGGCGGAAGATCGCCTTCCGCGGCGATGTGCAGCACCGAGCAACCGTAGGTCTCGATGTCCTGGCGAACCTTGCGATCGAATTCTTCCACTGCGAGCCCTGATGTTCGAGGTATCGGTGACGCGCGGGTGATGCCCGCCGGCCGTTCAACAAGGGGTACTGCCTTCGTTCCTGCTCTGGCATCGACTCTACGACATGGCCACGGGGGCTGATCCGGCGGGCAACGGAGGGGTCAGGCCGCATGCCCGTCCTCGCCCAGCGTCCGCATGTACTGAGGCGGCACGGCCGAGGTCAGCCACACGCCGTTCTCCGAAAGGTGGAAGCGATGCCCGTCGCGCTGCATGCCCTTGGCGTCCACCACGAGGATGACCGGACGGCCATGGCGCACGCCCACCGAACGTGCCACCTCGACGCTGGAGGACAGATGCACGTGCTGCCGCGCCTGCGCGTTGACGCCGGTCGACAGGATCGATGCGAGGAACCGGTCTGCCGTGCCATGGAACAGGATGTCGGGAGGCTCCCTGGGCTCCAGCCCGAGGTCGACCTCGACGGAGTGGCCTTGGTTCGCCCGGATGCGCGAGCGATCTTCGTTCAAGGCGAAGCGCTTCTTGTCGCTGGTCTCCACGATCTCCTCGACGAGAGACCGGCTCAGCGCCTGTCCGTGAGCGTTCGCCAGCGAAATCAGTTCATCGACGTTCGCCCATCCCGACCCGTCGAGGGTCAACCCGATGGTCTGTGGCGCGTGCCGCAACACGAGGCTGAGGAACTTGCTGGCGGTCTCGATCTGCTTGCCTTGGGCGTTCATGGGTTCTTCTCATTCAATTGCAGACCGGCTTCTGCGGCGGCCTGCTGTCGATCGGGCGGAGCCCCTCCGGACATGGAGCCAACCGAGGCCGAGAAGACCGGCGACCGAAGAGCCCAGGAGCAGACAGCCGCAACGGCGCGTGGTTCTTGCGGCCTGTTCGCTCTGCTGCAGCGACCCGGGCACTTCCCGTTCCGTTGCGACCAGCGCCAGGACGGAGAGGGCCTCTGCGAGCGTTGGGTCCGTTTCAGCGGTCCGGCCCGTCTGCAGATGCTGTTTCGCCAGTTCGACGGTCTGCAGCGAGAAGTTCGCTTCCGCCACCGTCTTCGCACCATGCAGCGCGCCGAACACGGCGGCCACGGCCAGAATCTTGATCACGACGAGCCCGTGGCCCGATGCAGCGCCCATGGCGTCAGCCCAGCACGAGCTTCGAGGCGGCGTACAGACCCGCCATCAGGACACCCGGAATCAGCAACGCGCCGATCGCGGTGATGAAGACACCCCGGACGAACGTCGTCCCCAGCACGAAGCGATTCGTGAGGCCGGAGACCAGGGCGACGATCGCCAGCGACAGCAGGCCTTGTGTCTTTCCGAAGAACGCCATCGTCAGGCCGCCCCCGAACACACCCGACGCACCACCGCCCAGGACACCCGCGATGAGCACGGCGAAGAAGCACGACACCCAATCGTTGCGATCGGCATCCAGCCAGCCCGCCGCCAGCTTGAACGGAAAGACGACGAACAAGGTGTAGATGACCACAGCGATGATGATCGGTTCCATGAGCTCCACGCTCTGTTCTTGATGTGATGACTCGCTGATCCCGTCGGTGCCGGTGAGTGCCCGGGAGCATTTTCCGCACGGCTACTTGCGCACGCGTGCGAGCAAGCCCTTGCCGAGAATGAGCGGCGAATCGCCCGCCGGCTCCCCTGCGCGGACTTCTTCAGAAGTCTCCCAGTAGAGCCCACCGCCCTTCAGCGTCGCATGACCTTTGACCACGGTCCCGGTCCGGCCGCTCGTGACGAACAGCAGCGCCTGGTCTCCGTCCACTTCCCCGCGGACCGAGCCTTCGCCGCCGTCGTTGATCCGACCGCAACCGGCGGTCGCCATGGTGTGAGAGCCGGTGATCCGGCGGCCCGTCTGCTTGAGAACGAACGAGGCTTCGCCACACTCGGCACGCTGCGCGCGTTGCGCGGGCGTGCGCAGGTCGATCGACCATTCGCCGGAGAACCCCTCGTCCGCGGCGTGCGCGCTGTGCGTGGCCAACGCCATGAGCGACACGAGAAGGCGCGCCCGGGGACGCGCCATGGACCGGAGGTCGTTCCCCTGGCGTCCAATGCGGACCGCTTCGGACCACCCCGCTCCGTGCTGATGCGAACTGCCTTCGACCATGCGACCTCCCCAGGTGCTGCGTTCGTTCTTGTTCGGGCTCTACTCTACGGCACAACGCGTCCGATCGATGAAAGGGTGCATGTCACGATGCCAAGGCAATCCGAAAGCGCAGGCAGGGCTTGCCGCCGAACTGCGGCGGCTTCTCGAACCGCTCATGAAGCGCTCCACCTGCGGCCAGGATGACTTTCTGCGAAGGCAGGTTGTCCACGTCCGCCGTGATCTCCACGTAGGGAAGCCCCAGTCTGCGAGCTTCGTCCAACATGCTCACGAGCGCCGACGTGGCATAGCCCCGCCGCTGCTTCCATGGGGCGACGGAGTACCCGATGTGGCCAAGGCAATAGGGCGGAAGCTCGACCGTCCCGCGCTGCCATCGAAAGCCGATGCTCCCGACGACCTCCCCGTCCCACATCCAGCGCCTGAACCCCGGCAGGCGGGGCACCATCGACCCATCGGGCATCTTGACGGGTGCGCCGCGACCCTCCATGTCATTGAGGGAGGCGACAAAGGCGGCAGGATCGGCTTCGATCTGGTCGAGCTCTTCGAGCGCCGCGGCCGCACCGCGCTCGTTGTTCGGCGACCAGCCTCGGCGGAGTGCCGCTGCATAGCTGGGCAGATGCTGCTCGGAAGGAACGACGAGTTGGAACATGGAGTAGACACCCGACATCTTGAAATGAGCGACGGAACCCAGGTGGCAGCAGGCGAAGGCCTACCGTTCGAGATGAGCGGCGCCACCCGGCCCGAGGCCTGGGGGCGTGCGTGCGATGAATGCGTCAGGCCGCATGGTGGAGCGCCAGGCTGCCTCTCCGTGCCACCAACCTGACCGTTCCGAAGCCGGCGGCCCGAAGCGCCTCCTGCTGCTCCTCGACGGACATGAACAGCTGGTCGTTGGTGACCCCGCCCTCGCCCACGAAGTGGTCGCAGACCAGGTACGCCCCGCCGGGCTCGAGCAAGGCCTTCGCCTGGCGATGGAGCCCTGCGGCGTGCCGCTTGTGGCGCAGCTCGTGCACCGCCTGGTTGGTGACGATGGCCTGGAACGTGCCGAGGCCTTCGTCCCAGCCCGGCGCCCTGAAGCTGCGCTCCACCCATTCGAGACGACCCCGCTGGGTGACCAGCCGCTCCCTCGCCAACTGGTGCATGGCGGGCGAGAAGTCCAGCAGGACCAACGACGCCGCGGGCAGTGAACGCAGCAGGTGTTCGGCCAGGAAACCGGGGCCGGATCCGAGCTCGAGCACCCGGCGCACCGCTGGCTCGATCGAGCACAGCTCCTTCGCGAAGTCGGCGAAGATCTCCTCTCGATAGGGCCGCTTCTCCGTGGCCGTTCGCGCCCATTCGAGGGCGTCCGGCATGAGGCGAAGGTCGATCGGGCTGGGGATGTCGTCAAGCATCGGGCCGCTCGCTGGAAAGATCAGGTGTCATGGGCGCCTCACGTGTCGTACTCGCCGCTGTCCCACGGCTCGAAGAACGCCATGTAGTTGCCAGGCTGCGCTTCCACGGCCCAGTCATCTTCTTCATCCTCGGGTGTGCGAAGCACCAGGCCGAAGGTGGTGCCGAACTTCTCGACCGAAAACGGCGCCACCTTGATCCTCTGGTACTTCACCGGCTCGATCTCGGCCAGGCGCTGCTGGTGAAGCTGCTGGCGAGCAGATTCGTCCATCGAGCCGCGAGGTCCGAAGCTGTCGATCCTGGATTCCAGGAGCGCGCCCTTCTTGTCGAACAGATACAGCGCGACGAACTCCTCTCCGGCGTTCTCGCCGATGGCGGGCTCGAAGGGTGTCGTCAAGAAGAACTGGCGACCGTCGGCCGTCTTGCCAACGAACTCGGCGTGGTAGTCGTCGTGATCGATGGCGATGAGCTTGGGGGGTTTGCTTGGCATGGTCTCTCGAGGCTCAATGTTTGGGAGGGGCGGCGACGCGAACCATGCTGGATGCCGCGCGCTCGATGGAAGGGTCAGGCTCTCGTCGATACTGCTGGAGTTCCGAACGGATGCCCTCATACAGTTTGGAAACCCACGGAAGCGGCGATGCCGGCCCGCGGCTCCCCGGGACCCGCAGGTCGGTCGGGCTGACCACGATCCGTGTTCGTTCCTTCGTCACGAGGGCGGCGAGCGTGAAAAGCTCTTCGGCCGCGTCATCGCCCATCGCCAGGCAGCCGATCGAGGCGGAACTGCCGTGGATCATGATGTCACCGCCCAGTTTCTCCCGACGGTCCGTCCTCGCGGCCTCTCGGTCAAACCGGTTCGGATAGTTCAGGCGAATCGAAACGTGGAACCTGCTGTTCGGATTCAGGAACTCGGCCTGATAGATGCCCTCGGGGACCTGATAGTCCCCCTCCTGCAACTTGGGGCCGAGCCGGCCGCTCGCACCCAGCACACCGTACTGCTTCACGAAGCGCCACGCCTCACCCGCAGCCCCGCGGGCATAGAGCTCCAGCACGCGCTTGTCCTTGAAGGCGACGTACGCGACCTCGTACGGCGGATAGGCCAGGCCCACACCCGAGAACGACGGGGCCAGACGCTCGGCCACCTGCGACCCGAACTGCGCCAGGCGGTCGTCCACGGTGTGAGGCCCGCTCCATTTCGACCTCGCGAACCCCAGCGCGCTTCGCGTGGGCTCGTGAAACGCTGCCATCGCAAGCGTTGCGGCGATGACACCGGATCCGATGACAAGAATCGCTCGAAGCATGAGGGCCCGATCGTTTGACTGGTCAGGCACCGCGCTTCACCCGATTCGCCTTGAGCATGTTGCAGAACAGCGCCCCCTGTTCGATCGCATCATCGAGCGCGACGTGCGTGTGGGGAAACTTGTCGAACCATTGCTTCGGCATGTTGCGCTTGGTGCTCTCGCGGTACTCGGTCTTCAGCACCGCCATCGCATACGACTTCATGTCCAGTGCCGAGTGGCTGAAGGGGCTCTCGCCCACGAAACGCATGAGATACCAGTAGACGAAGAGGAAATCGAAGCCCGCGGGATAGGCGACGAACACGGGTTTCCCTTTGAGCGACTTGATCCAGTCCACATAGGCCCGCATGGCGCTTTCGGGGTTCTGCAGGTCGTTCCTGCATGCAGCCCATGCCGCGGGCTGTGTCGCCCACCACTCGGCCGTCTTGGGGTGCGGGGAGGCTCCCTCCAACGTTTCCAGGTTGGCGGAGAAGGTCGAGACGAGCTGCTTGTCCGACGTGTAGGCGGCGGAGCCGAAGCTCAACATGGAGTGAGGGCCGGGGATCGGACCATCGGTCTCGACGTCGGTGCTGATGTAGATCTCGCTCATGGGGATGACCGTGTGGGCATGTCGATGGACGGGGCTGGCATCACCTCCCTCCAGGTTCGAAATGTAGCGGCGCAACTTGGCGACCACTTCGACATCGCCCTCGCCGGTCTCGCCGAGCCTGCCATAGCGCCGAAGTGCCTCCCGGCAACAGCCCAGCGCGACGTTCCGATTCTCTTCGTTGTACGCGTGGCTCCATGCTGGAGCGGCACCCCCCGGGTGAATCGCCCCGGATTCCCTAGACACTCCTGAGCCGTTGGGAATGGCGTCGCTCGAACTCTACCGGCGAAGTGCCGCCGGCAGTGCCGTGACGCCGCTTGGCGTTGTAAAACATCTCGATGTAGTTGAAGACGTCGGACCTCGCCGCGGCGCGCGTCGCGTAGATCTGCCGTCGAATGCGTTCGCGCTTGAGCAGTTGGAAGAAGCTCTCGGCCACGGCGTTGTCGTGGCAGTTGCCGCGGCGGCTCATGCTCGACACGAGGTTGTGCTCGCGCAGGAAGTCCTGCCACTCGTGGCTCGTGAACTGGCAGCCCTGATCCGAGTGCAGCGTGACCGAGGCTTGCGGTTGTCGACGCCACAGCGCCATCAGCAGCGCATCAAGGACCAGTGATGTGTCGATGCGGCTGCCCATGGACCATCCGACGACCTGCCGCGAGAACAGGTCGACGACCACCGCCAGGTACAGCCAGCCCTCGTGCGTGCGGATGTAGGTGATGTCGGTCACCCAAGCCCGATTGGGCTCGTCGACGGCGAACTGCCGCTGCAGATGGTTCGGCGCAACCACAGCGGGCTTGCCGCCGCGAATTCCCGGTCGACGCCGGTACCCGGTCTGCGAGCGCAATCCTTCGCGCTTGAGCAGCCGTGCCACGCGATGCTTGCCGCACCGCTCGCCGAGGTCGCGCATATCCAGCGTCAGCTTGCGGTAGCCATACACGCCACCGCTCTCCAGCCACGCGTGCTTGAGGAGCCCAAGCAGCCTGCGGTCATCGTGCTCGCGCGGACTCGCCGGCTCGGCCTTCCACGCGTAGAAGCCACTCGGGTGGACCTGCATCACCTTGCACATGCGCCGCACGCTGTGCTCGTGTTCATGGCCCTTGATGAACGCGTACCTCACCCGGACTGCTTGGCAAAGTACGCTGCGGCCTTTTTTAGGATGTCGCGCTCCTCGGTCACGCGCTTCAACTCGGCCTTCAGTCGGCGCAGCTCTTCGGCCTGCGAGACGTTGGCTTGGCGCTCGGCCTCGGGAACCCCATAGGCCTTGATCCACTTGTACAGGCTGTGCTGACTGACGCCGATGCGCGCCGACACCTCGGCGACCGGGTGGCCGCGTTCGGTGATCTGCTTGACCGCCTCGATCTTGAATTCTTCCGGGTAGGGCTGGTTCGTTTTCATGGCACCTCCTATTGGGCCTCAGTTTGAGGCTCGAAGGTGTCTACTGAACCCGGGGCGATTCACCCATCATTTCTCATGCAAGCGCCCGAGCCTCCGCAGAACATGGGCCGCGACGAGCCTAACGTTTGACATGAGCGGCGGCACAAAGCCGAAGGCTTTGGGACGTCCGCTCGATGGATGGGTTAGGCTTCATTCTTGAGTGAGGCGAGGCACACCGGGCGAGCACCTCTTCTCAACTATTGACGATGAAAACCTGGCACTGCCTCGGTTGGTTCTGAAACCGTCTCGCAGCACTACTTCGACAGTGCATCTCTTTAGCAATGCCGTGGAAACCACTTCGCCTGTCTTCAGGAACGCGATGAGTGAGGGC
>DATIDO010000284.1:0-5897 GCA_035456245.1 Polyangiaceae bacterium | reverse complement strand
CGCTGCCTACCGCGGAGAGGGCGGCGAGCGTCATGGTGGCTTCTACACGAAGGACGAGGTGCGTGAGGTCGTCCGCTACGCAGCCGAGCGCTTCGTCGAAGTGATCCCGGAGATCGAAATGCCGGGTCACGCTCTGGCCGCTCTGGCGGCCTCTCCGGAGTTTTCTTGCAGCGGCGGGCCGTTCGAGGTCGAGACCGCCTGGGGGATCTTCGACGACGTCTATTGCGTGGGCAAAGACGAGACGCTGCACTTCTTGGAGCGCGTCGTCGACGAGGTCTGCGAGCTGTTCCCGGCCACCTATTTCCACATCGGGGGCGACGAGTGCCCCAAGGTTCGTTGGCGCAGCTGCCCGCATTGCCAAGAGCGTATGCGGGCCGAGGGCTTGTCCGACGAGCACTCCTTGCAGTCGTGGTTCGTGGGACGCATGAGCCGCTACCTCGAGCAGCGCGGCAAGCGCCTGGTTGGCTGGGACGAGATCCTGGAGGGCGGTTTGGCGCCGGGCGCCACCGTGATGAGCTGGCGTGGAACCGAGGGCGGCATCCGCGCGGCGCAGATGGGCCACGACGTGGTCATGAGCCCCACCAGTCACTGCTACCTCGACTACAAGCAGGCTCCTGCGGACGAGGAGCCGGGCGCCTGGTTCGCGCCGGCCTTGGAGCTGTCGACGGTCTACGGCTACGAGCCGACGCCCCGGGAGCTGACACCCGAGCAAGCGCACCACGTGCTGGGCGTGCAGGCCAACGTTTGGACCGAGCGGATGCCCACCGCTCAGCACGTCGAGTACATGACCTACCCTCGCCTGTGCGCGCTGGCCGAGGTGGCCTGGGGCGATGCACACCGCGACGAGGCCGAGTTCCTGCGGCGCCTCGAGGCGCATCGCCGACTGCTCGACCACTTCGAGGTGGCCTACCGTGGCAGCCGCAGGGCTGCCCCTCGCGCGCCTTCGGCCGAAGAGCAGGCCCAATATCGCCGCGCGCTGGCGGAGCGCGCCAAGGGTGAGGCGACGCAGGCCTACTCGGCTGCGCCCGCCTGACAGGTTCCCCCTGCCTCTGGTAGACGAGAGGCATGGGTGGTTCCTGGACGCTGGTCACCGGTAGCAATGGCTTTCTCGCGGGGCATTTGATCCGCGCGCTGCTCGAAGACGGGCGCCGAGTGAAGGCGCTCGTGCGTGGCGGCGCGGACACCAGCAGCCTGCTCGGCTTGCCGAGAGAGAGCCTGCGCGTCGCTCAGGGCGACGTACAGATCGTCGATCGGGTGTACGCGGCCATGAACGGCTGCGACTCGGTGTTTCATTTGGCCGCGCCGACCAGCCTGTCCGAGCGAGACGGCGCCGAGACGGAGCGCGTGGCGTTGCGCTCCACCGAGGCCGTGCTCGAGGCGGGGCGTCGCGCTTCGCTCTCTCGCATCGTCGTCGTCGGTTGCGCGCTTTCGCAGGCCGCGACGGCGGGGCCGACGCTGGAGCCGACGGCGGGCGCCGCCGTTGGCCGGGAGCGCAACGTCCAAGCGCGCAGCAAGCGTGCCGTGGAGAAATTGGCGCTCCAGGCCGCCGAGCGAGGCCAGCCGGTGATCGTGGCCAGTCCGGGCCTCGTGGTGGGCGCGCGGGACGCGCGGCCGTCGCTCGGCGGCGCCGTGGTGCTCTCCTACCTGCGGCAATCTTTGGCGCTCCCCATGCCGGTCGTGCCGGGCGGCGCAGCATGGGTCGGCGCTGCCGATGTGGCGCGCGGCCTCGTGCAGGTGCTCGAGCAGGGCCGCGTGGGCGAGCGCTATGCGCTGGGCGGAGAAAATCTGACCCACCGCGCGCTGTTGACCAAGCTGAGCGATCTGACCGGCTTGGCCGAGCCGGGCGAAGCTCCCTCCCTCGGCCGCGCGCGCTTCATCGCCTCGCTCGCCGAGTTTCGCGCGCGCCTGGGTGGCGGAGCTCCGGGTATCACGACCGCACTCATCGACGACTACTGGGGTCGCTATCTGTACGTGAACGACGAGAAGGCGCGTCAGGAGCTCGGCTACCGGCCCCGGCCCGTGGGCGAGGCGCTGGCCGAGAGCGTGCGGTGGTACGCCTCGAACGGATACTTGCCCGATGCGAACGCGCGCGGGCTACGACTCGACGCAACGCTGGTGAGCTGAACGATGATCCAACCTGGCCCCGTTTCCCGTGTCTCGTCGGCTCCTCCCGCAGGTGGCCTGATCGGGCTCGGCCCGTTGCTCGCCGTGACCCCCACGTACCTCACCGCCGAGGTCTTGTTGGCGCACACTCACCATCGGCCGCTCGGAGCGGTGGCCTTCGCCACGGCGGCGCTCGCCTACTTCGTAGTGGGTGAGGCGTTCGTCCGCTTGGCGTTGACCGAGGATGGACGCTTGAGTTCGCTCATGCCGGGCCGCGCACGCGGTCGTCGCTGGCTGCGCGGCGGGAGCTGGGCGCTCGGTGTGCTCGGTGCGCTCGCCTGCGTGGCGCGAGCGCTGCTCGGTTGATCAGATCACGGAGACACGCGGCGCACATCGTCTCCGTACACCGTCGCCGCACAATGTCCGTGGAGAGATTTCCGGTGAGGCGCGATTCATCGCGTGTTCTCGGGAGATCCCGCGCGCTTCGCGCGCTTCGTCGAGATCCGGTCGGACCGTGAGTTGACGCCCCTGGATCGGGGTCTTAGCTTTCATCCATCGTGGCTGGGTCTTCCGCCTCACTTGCGCGCGTGCGCTCCCAGTTCACGGGCCGCTGGTTCGGTCGTGTGCTGATGCGGCTGTTCTTCGGCGTCGCGCTGCTTCTGGGAGGCGTGTTCCCAGGAGCAACATCGACCTCGCTCGGCGGCAGCGGTGTGGCGTGGGCGCACGAGGCGCCGGTCCACAGCGAAGCGCCGGTCCACCGCGAAGCGCCCGGTGACACTCCTTCGGCCGAGGGCTTGTCGCTCGGCGCGGCGCCGGCCGGCTTCAGCACGCACGATGCCGGCTGGCTGCGCGTCGCCTATGCGCCGGAGTTGGCCGGGCGGGTGCGCCCCTTGCTCGAGGCAGCACCCAAGCAAAAACAGGCCCTCGAGGAGCTGCTGGGCCGCCCGGTCTTGAATCGAGTCGAGGTGCGCGTGGGCCGGAACGTGCGCGAGATGGAGCAGTTGGCGCCGCCCGGCGCGCGGCTTCCGTCTTATGCGGCGGGTGTGGCCTTTCCGGCGCTCGATCTCGTCTTGCTGACGGCCGAACCCAGATACCCCGGCGAGAAGCTCGACCTCGTGCAGGTGTTTCGTCACGAGCTCTCTCACCTGGCCCTCCACGACGCCGCCGAGGGGCGCGCCATGCCGCGCTGGTTCGACGAAGGCCTGGCGATCCAGACCTCGGGTGAGGCCTTCGCCGGGCGAGTCCAGACGCTGTGGACGGCGACCTTGGCCAAGACGCTGCTGCCCTTCCGCGATCTGACGCGGCGCTTTCCGGCCGATCCGAGCGAGGCATCCATCGCCTACGCGCAGGCCGCCGATGTCGTTCGTTTCCTCCAGCGCGGCGACGAAGGGCCGCGTTTCCGGGCGCTGATCGAGCGCGTAGCGAGTGGCCAGGCGTTCGACGCTGCGCTTTCCGACGCGTACCAAACGGACACGGCGACTCTGGAGAGCGAGTGGCGCGAGGACGTGGCGCAGCGCTACTCCTTCTGGCCGGTGCTGTTCGGCGGCTCGACGCTGTGGGGTTTGGCGATGGGCCTCATGTTCTGGGCCTACGTGCGGCGCAAGCGCCGCGATCGCCTCAAGCTGGAGCGTTGGTCTCGTGAAGAGGCGGCCGAGGATCTGCGGCGCGTCTTGTGGGCGACGAGCTTGGGTCAGGCTGGCGCGCTGCGGCTGGTGCTCCAGCCTCGGAGCGAGCCGACCGATCGGGCCGCAGACTTCGGCGATATGCTGACGGACGAGCAGGACGACGAGCTCGCGGCGGACGCGCACGCCGAGGAGAACCCGGGCGCTGCTCCGAGCGGCGGTTCTTCGATGGGGAGTGCTCCGGGCAGTAGCAATCGAGGCGGCAGTGCCGAGGGCGATGGTTCTTCGTCCGGCGGTGCTCAGGGCGGCGAGGTTTCGGGGGCGCGAGGCGCGAGCGGCGCTGAAGGCTCGACGCCAACAGCCGAAGGACCGGCTGGCGGACCGCTGGGGCGTGATCACGCCGTAATCGTGGAGCGGAGTCAGGCCACCGTTCCGCGCGTTCGTCACGACGGCGGCTGGCACACGCTGCACTGATCGGACTGATCCGGTAGGGCGAGACTGATCCAGTGGCGAGACGGAGTCAGGCGGGACGAGCCTGATCCAGTGGCGAGGCGGCGTCAGTCTTCGACGTGACGTGACTCGATCCGACGACACTCGGTCACCAGCGCGGTGAAGATGCGCGTGATGGCCTCGGCATCGAGGGGTGGCGTGGCCTCGCGGCCCAGGCTCTCGAGCAGCCGCGCCTCACGGGCCGGATCGTAGACAGCCAGGCCCTTCTCGCGCTTGCGCTCACCGACGCGCAGGACCACGTCGAGACGTTGGCGGACGAGGGCCAAGAGCTGATGGTCGATGGCGTCGATTTGTCCGCGCAGCCAGTCGATTTCGGGGTCGTCGATCACGGGCGGAGCCTACACCTGTCGCGGCGCTCAGGCACGGGCGCCGAGGCGCGCGGGGCGGCCAGCGTGGCCACCGGCCCGGCCCCCCACCGGCTCAGTTCACGTAGGTGATGCAGCCGGAAATCATCTGGATCTCGTTCACCCCGCCGCTGGTCAGCTGCTCGCAGGCCTGGCCGTGGAGGGTGACGATGTTGCCGTCGAGCGACCAGCCGTCCGTGTCGTCGCGGGCGACCGGGCTCGCGTCGAAGTACACGTTGAAGCGACCGACGTCGGCGGGCTGGGTCTGCAGCTCGATGTCGCAGCTCTGCGTGACCGCAGCGCCGATGGTCCGCAGCGCCTCGGTCAGCTCGTCGGTGTCGCTCGCGTCGTAGTAGCCGATGCTGCCCGAGCGCGCGGTGCCGCCGGCCTCCGCCAGCGAGTTCATCACGTCGGCGTAGGCCTCGACGCCCGGGACGCCAATCACGTAGGTAGGGATGCCCGCATCGGCCAGCTTGCTCACCTCGGCGATCGATTCTTCGCGCGTGATGCAGTAGCTCATGCCATCGAACATACCGTTGGCCGGATCACAGCAGTTGAACTCGGCGTCGTCCGGAACACAGGCCCCGCCGTTCCACTCGTACCCCACGATGTTGAGCACGCAGTCCTCGACGGCGCAGACGGTGTCGGCGTTGCAGTTGGGCGCGCCGTCGGTCAGCAGCACCAGCGCGGTCGGGCCTTCCAGCGCCTGGAGCGTGGGCGCGAGTGAGGCGAGCGAGGCCGCCAGTGGCGTGCCGCCTTCGGCGTCGAGGCCTGCGACGACCTTGGAGAAGGCGGCGTACACATCACCCTTGGCTGGCTCGCCGACACAGGTGATCGGATCACCCGCGCGCGTCTCGAACACCTCGACGCCCGTGCCGCAGCCAATGTAGAGCGCGTCGCCATCGGGGCCCGGGTAGACGCTCAGGCCGTAGTTCATCCGGTGCCCCAGCTCGCCCACCACCGAACGCAGGGATGCCTTGGCTGCCTCCATCTTCGTGCGGCTGCCAGGAGGGATGGTGTCTTCCATGCTGCCGGACACGTCGACGAGGAAGTAGAGGTTGGGCTTCTGCTGCAGAACCGGGACGGTCTCACTGCCGCACGCCGACACGACGGTGGGAGGCGGCGTGCATCCGCCGTCGTCGATACTGTCGCCGAAGTCGCCCGAGGCTCCGCCGCCGTCGCCTGGATCGTCCAAATTCGGGTAGCGCTCGCGGTTGTCGCAGCCCGAAGCCAGCGCGAACGCCAGCAGCGGCAGGAGAGCGGTGAGCGCGCGCACGGTTCGTCAGCCTAGCAGACCGGACAGGCGGGTCACGACGCG
>DATIDO010000283.1:0-3388 GCA_035456245.1 Polyangiaceae bacterium | reverse complement strand
GTCGGCACTCTACACCCCGAAATTTCGACCCTCTCAGCGCCTCGTCAGCGCGCGAACGCGCACCCGCTCGACGAAAATGATCTCCGCGACGCCCGCACGCGGCACGACGCGACCTGCGCGCCGCAACGCCAGAAAATCAGCCCACCGCGCGCCATCGAGCGCGCGCACCCGAATTTCGCGTCAACAAAAATCGACGGTATGGACCGGGTGCGTAGGCGATTCCCGCGCCGGCGCGGAACGCACCGCCTGTTCCGCGGGCCCCGGTCCATCACCACCGGGGCGCCCGACCGAGCCACAGAAATAGGCCGTCAGCCCGCCGCGTCCAGCAGATCGCGCCGCAGCCCATCGCCGTGCGTGAGGTGCCAGCGCAGCGCACGCACCTGAGACCATGGCACCTCACGCCCCAGCGCGCCGTACAACTCGCTCAAGAGCGCACGTTCGCGACGCGTCAGCCGGCCATCGATGACACACGCGGCCACCGCGGCGCGCAGCGCCTGCGCCTGCACCTGGCTCGGGGCTCCGCGCAGTCGCGCGAGTAGGGCCTGCTTGTCGCCCAGATCGGCCGGCAGCTCCCGCGCTCCGCCCCGGAGCAACCGGCGCGCGAGCGCCTCGATGTTCGGGTGGACCTCGCGCGCCTGCACGATCACACAGGCCAGCGCGCGCAAGCACGGCTCGGGATCCTCGCCGGCTCCGATCCAGGCCGTCAGTTCGGCGGCCGCGCTGGTCCCCACGATGCGCAGGCGCGCCTCGCGCACCACCCAGAACGTCACGACGCCGTTCCACGCTGCCGTCACCGGCAGCGCCACCAGCTCGAGCCAAGCGCGCGCCGCGAAGCGACCGAGCACCCGGCGCAGCAGCGCCTTCAGCACGAAGTTGGTGACCGTGACCTTCAGCTTGTAGAGCAGGCCCGCGGCCACCAAGTAGGCGCGGTTGGCGTCCTGGTACGGATCTACGCCCAGTACGCTGCGCGGTGGCGTGGGAAGTTCGAGCGCGGCGCGCGCCAGGGCGAGCGCCACGTTCTCCTCCGTGGAGCCGTCACTCGCGCCGTCCGTCGAGCTGTCCGTCGCCGCCGGCTCGACGGCGAAGCGCAGACCCGCTGCCGAAGCCATGTCGCGCACTGCGCGCAGCGCATCGACATAGAGGTAACCGAGCTCGAGCAGCGCGGCGACCGCGGTGACCGAGCCGACCACGAGCCAGTAGCGCACCGGCTCGCTCTCCGAGGGCGGCGCCAGCCAACCGGCCGCCACGGACGCGAGTGCGCTCAGCACGCCCGCCAGCGCGGCGCGCGCCACGGCGCCACGCTGGATGCGCAGCAGCGCGGCCTGTTCACTCGGGTTGAGCACCTCGATTGAATCGAGCGAGTCCTGCGGCGCCGGTTCGCCGCGTTGCAGCGAGGAGATGCCGATGCGTTCGAGGAGGGACAGCTGGGTCATCGAGTCATCGGGCCATCTGCTCACCGGCTCATCGGAGCAGGGCCGGCGGCATCCTACCGACTCTCGCCCCCCAGCTCCCACCGGCGACGAACGAGCGCAAAAGGATGCGCTGCCAACGACTGCGGGCCGTTGAATGGGCGAGTCCGCGTGGGCTATCGAGGCGCCCTCATCGACCTCTCATCGATCCGTCTTCGACCCGTCATGCGCAAACTCACTTGGCTCCGCCGCTCGCCCCTCTTCACCTTCACGCTCCTGGGCGCCGGCCTGTTGGGCGCCGCCGCCTGTTCGAGCGAACCAGCCGCGAGCGACGGTGCCAACGATGACGGTGCCAACGACGATGGTGCCGGCGCATCCAACGACGACGCGGCAGACGGCAGCGGGGGCAACTCGCTGGGTGGCAGTTCGACGGGTGGCAACTCGAGCACCGGCGGTAGCGAGTCGGATGCGGGTGGTGGCGGCGCCGGCAGCGGCAGCGACGAAGACAGTGATGCGGATGGCGGTTCGGGCGAGCCGCCGGTGTGCGTGACCGCCGACGCGAGCCTCCAGTACTGGTGGTCGTCGCGCGTCGATCTCGAGAACCCGATGCTGTCGGTGTCGGACTGGTACGCAGCCGTTCGCGAAGAGATGAAGGGCACGCACGGCAGCAACATCGGCTCGCTCAGCTGGAGCATCGCGGGTGACGGGCCTGTCGGCGAGGCCTTCGTCTTCGGCACGCCCTCGAACGGCACCAAGCCGAACTACCTGCACGCTTACGGCGATTTTCCGCTGCTCAGCGTCGAGTTCTGGGTCGATACGACCAAGAGCAGCGCGCCGCTCGTGCGCACGGTGAGCGGCAGCTACGTGACCCGTCTGGTGGGCGGCAAGCTGCAGGCCGTCTTCCACGACGCTCCGCACGGCGACGCCGAGTCGCCCGGTACGGGGCCCTACACGCTCGATGGGACCGCCAACGTCGCCGACGGCAAGCCGCACCACGTCGTCACCACGCTCGACACCTTGAACCTGAGCTTCCGGCTCTACATCGACGGCGAGCTCGTCGACTCGGTCGCGCTGTCCGAGGACTTCTACTTCGGTATGGAGTACGAGGTGATGGGTGAGGTCGTGATGGGTGGTCCGATCGATCCGATGAGCATCTCCGAGCCGGCTTCCAACTACTTCACCGGCTACCTCGACGAGGTCTCGCTCTACAACGACGTGCTCTCGACCGAGGACGTCGCGGGCCTCTTCGGCGCGTCGAGTGCCGGCAAGTGCCTGCCGGTCGTCATGCCCGAGT
The DNA here is from genome assembly GCA_035456245.1 of Polyangiaceae bacterium. Taxonomy (GTDB): domain Bacteria; phylum Myxococcota_A; class Polyangia; order Polyangiales; family Polyangiaceae; genus NIC37A-2. Next base: position 685 of record DATIDO010000283.1, on the reverse strand, counting down.
AAGACAGAGTGAGCGCGGCTTCGCGGGGCCCCGGTCCGAGGGGCAGCGGGACCACCAACAGAGCCTTCGCCTGACTTTCGCCGCGCCTCCAGCGGCGCGCCCCTGCGTGCCGCTCGTCGGATGGCGCAAGCGCGCCGCGTCAGATGGCGTAATCGCGGGCGCGCAGCGCGCCGCTCGGGGTGCGCAGCAGTTCCTTGAAGCTGAGCGCGATGGGGCTCGGCGCGCGGTGACGGAGCTCGACGACGTGCAGGCTGCGCTGCACCGAGAAATCGTCGAGCTCCACGCGCACCAGGCGGCCGACACGGAGCTCGAGCTCCAGGGTGAGGCTGGAGACGAAGGCGACGCCCAGGCCTTGGGCGACTGCGTTCTTGATGGCCTCGGTGCTGCCGAGCTCGAAGGTCGGCTGGGGGGCGGCGCCGCGCCCGAGCAGGGCGGACTCGAGGACCTCCCGGGTGCCGGAGCCGCGCTCGCGCAAGATCAGTGGGTGCTGCAGGAACTGCGCGAGCGAGCGGGGGCTGTGGGACGCGGCGGGGTGGCCGGGGGCGGCCACGGCGACCAGTTCGTCGGCGGAGAACGGCTCGCTCGTCAGGGTGTCGGTGGCCTCGAGCCCCTCGGTGAGTCCGATGTCCACGCGGTCGCGCTCGACCAGCTCGTGGATGGTGTGGGTGTTGCCGATTTCGAGCGA
>DATIDO010000282.1:0-2344 GCA_035456245.1 Polyangiaceae bacterium | reverse complement strand
CCGAGTACCTCGAAGGAGCGGTCCCGCAGACCGAGCGAGCGCGCGTCCGCCTCCGACTTGAAGTGCACCGAGACGAAGCGCAGTGCCTGCCCGCCGGGCCACGTCAGCGCCAGCTCGTAGCCGGGCCGCAGCGTGTCCTTGCACTTCTCGCCGTGGGGGTTCAGCTCGGCGACCACTCGCGGCGCGCCGGCGCGGACGCGGCGTGAGTCGTAGAGGATGCCCACGTGCTGCGTGGCCGGTGTGGGGCAATCGTCGAAGCCGGCGCGCCAGCTGCCGCCGCTGAGCCGATCGAGCTCGGCCAGCACCCGAGCGAGCACCTCCTGAGCGCGCGGCAGTGTCTTGAACTCCTGGACCGCGATGGCGTCGACGTCCAAGTCGGCGAGCACGCACCCCAACCACTCGGCGTCGGTTCCGCCATGGCTCGGCGCCTGCTTGCCCGGCTTGCCGTCGGGGAACCAACGCACGTTGAACGAGGCCAATCGCGCTCCCTGGCGCTTCGACGGCCCCCGCTCGGCGAGCCGCGCTCGACACGCCTCGGGCGAGGTCCAGGGGCTCCCGGAGCTGTCCACGGGACCTGCCGACGCCTCACTGGGAGCTGCCGCGCGCTCGCTACTCGGTCGGGGCTTCGGCTGACTCTCGGACTGGGTCTTTGGCTGACTCTCGGACTGAGACTTCGCCTCGCCCTCGGACTGAGGCTCAGCCTCGCCCTTCGTCGCGCTGGAACCGGGTGATGGGCTCGGCGCGGTCGACGGAGCTGCGCAGCCGCGCCCCCAAGCCGCCGCCGCCGCACCCAGCCCCAGCAAGACGAGCCAGCCGCCACCGGACCGTCGCTTCTTGGTCCGCCGACTCAATCCGCGGCCTCGCTCGCCTCGGACTCGCGCCCGCGCGCCTTGGCCGACGGCCCGAGCAGCTCGAGCAGCTCGGCCTTCTCGATCGTCTCCTTTTCCAGGAGATGGTCACGCAGCGCCTCGAGCTTCGGGCGGTGCTCACGGATGATGCGCTCGGCGTCGTCTGCCGCCTGAATCAGCAGCTTTTGTGCCTCTTCTTCGATCGTACGCACGGTCCGATCGGAGGTCCCACCCTCGGTGGCGATCGACTGACCCAGGAACGGGTGCTCGGTTCGATGCTCGTAGAACACGGGCCCAATCGCCGGGCTCATGCCGAAGTGCGCCACCATGCGGAAAGCGATCTCGCTTGCGCGCTTCAAATCGTTCTCGGCGCCCGAGCTGGTCTCACCCAGCAGCGCGCGCTCCGCGGCGTAGCCACCCATTAGCACCCGCAGCCGGTCGACCAACTCGGGACGCGTCATCATGAAGCGATCACCCTGCGGCACCTGCTGGGTCACGCCGAGCGCCATGCCGCGCGGGATGATCGTCACGCGCGACAGCTGCTCGGCGTGCGGCGAGAAGTGGGCCACCACGGCGTGGCCGCTCTCGTGCACAGCCACGCGCAGCTTGTCCTCGCGCCCCAGCTTGGTCTCGCGCAGCTCGCCCAAGACGATCTTGTCGTAGGCGACTCGGAAGTCGACCGCATGGAGGCGCTCGGCACCGCGGCGCGTGGCGGCCAGGGCCGCCTCGTTGCACAAATTGGCCAAATCGGCGCCCGAAAAGCCCGGTGTCTCGGCGGCCACCGCGGCCAGATCGACGTCGGCGTCCAGCGGCTTGTCGCGCGTGTGCACACCCAAGATGGCCTGACGCGCCTCCAGCTCCGGCCGGTCCACCACCACGCGGCGATCGAAGCGGCCCGGGCGCAGCAGCGCGGGATCGAGCACGTCGGGACGGTTGGTCGCCGCGATCACGATGGTGAGATCGTTGCGTGAGAAGCCATCCATCTCGCTGAGCATCTGGTTCAGCGTCTGCTCGCGCTCGTCGTGGCCTCCGCCCATGAAATCGCCGCGGGCGCGGCCCAGCGCGTCGAGCTCGTCGATGAAGATGATGGCCGGCGCCTTCTGCCGCGCCTGCTCGAACAGGTCGCGCACCCGCGCGGCGCCAACCCCGACGAACATCTCGACGAACTCCGAGCCGTTGATGGAGAAGAACGGCACGCCGGCCTCGCCGGCAACGGCCTTCGCCAGCAGCGTCTTGCCGGTGCCAGGCGGACCGACCAGCAGGATGCCCTTGGGCATGCGCGCGCCCAGCCGCGAGTGCGATTGCGGGTCCTTCAGGAAGGCGACGACTTCCTGCAGTTCCTCCTTGGCCTCGTCGGCGCCGGCGACGTCGTCGAAGGTGACCTGGACGTCGGTGGGCGCGAACATCCGCGCGCCGCTGCGGCCGACGGCCAGCAGGCCGCCGCCGAGGCCGCCGCCACGGCCCATCGGACCGCGCAGCAGCAGCAGCCACACGCC
>DATIDO010000281.1:0-3092 GCA_035456245.1 Polyangiaceae bacterium | reverse complement strand
AGCGCGCCCAGCGCCTTCTGCAGGACGTCTTGGACGTCGACTGGCGCGGCGACGAGCTGGGCCAGCGCGTGGAGTTCTGCCGTATGGTCCATGCCTCCAAACCGTAACGATATTTCGTCGTGGAATGAAATGTCGTCGGCGACGATGACGATATTTCGTTGTTATCGGTCGATGACTGGAAACAATCGACGGGAAAAGAAGCTGCTTCGTGTTGGCTCGATAGTTGCTGAGCGTCGGGCATGCAGTCCCACCGCGGAGAGCGTCGCGACTCCTCGAAGACCCTCACCCACCTAGCGGTCATCGTTGGGCTCGGCGTCAGCAGCGCAGCGCTGCAGGCGGTCGCGCAGCCCTCGAGTGGAGCGGCCCCACCGGCTGCGCCACCAGTGGCCGCCTCACCAGCGGCCGCGTCGTCAGCACCCGCGTCGTCGACTGGCGCTTCGGCCGGTAAGAGCAGTCCAGCGAGTGGCGGCGGCTCTGCGCCTCACGGGGCGCAAGACATGCCTGGTCAGAAGAGCCGCGTCGAGCAGCTGCTCGGCGCTTCGACGGCCGTACACGCACCCGCCGGGGTGAACGCGGCGGTCTGGAAGGGCTTTGGTCCGGCCGACGCCAAGGGCAGCGTCGAAGAGGTGGAGCTGGGCAAGAAGCTCTATTTCGAGGTGCGGTTGTCGAAGGACGGCACGGTTGCCTGTGCAACCTGTCACGACGTGAGCCGGGGCTTCACCGATCGCCGCAATACTTCCGAAGGCATCGGTGACCAGTTGGGCCGCCGCAACGCCCCGACGACCATGAACGCGGCGCTGTTCACCACGCAGTTCTGGGACGGCCGCGCCAAGACGCTGGACGATCAGGCGCGGCTGCCGATTACGAATCCGATCGAGATGGGCATGAAGGACGAGGCAGCCGCGGTGGCCGCCATCGCGCAGGATCCCGCCTACGTCTCGGCCTTCCAGAAGGTGTACGGCAAGGCGCCCAACATGGACGACTTGGCGCGCGCGTTGGCGGCCTTCGAGCGCACACTCATCTTCCTCGACTCGCCCTTCGACCGCTTCCTGCGCGGCGACGACTCTGCCATCTCGGCAGACGCTCGGGCAGGCTGGGCGCTGTTCAACGGCAAGGGACGCTGCAACTCCTGTCATCAGATGAGCACTTCGCAGCCGCTCGGTACCGATCAGCGTTTCCACAACATCGGCGTGTCGGCCCGTCACCAGGACTTCGAAGGCCTGGCCAAGAAGTCGCTGGCCGCCTTGGCCAAGGACGCATCGGCCGAGACGATCGATCGGTTGGCCCTGGAGACCGACATGAGTGAGCTGGGTCGCTTCGTCGTCACGCGCAACCGCGGTGACATCGGCAGCTTCAAGACCCAGCAGGTGCGCAACGTCGGCGTCACTGCCCCCTACATGCACGACGGTACCCTGCAAACGCTGTGGGACGTCATCGACCACTACAACAAGGGCGGCGAAGCCAACGCCTACCTGGATGGCGGCATCGAGCCGCTCGCCCTCACCGAAGCGGAGATCGATCAACTCGTGGCGTTCTTGTTCTCGCTCACCGACGCCCGGCTGGGCTCGCAGAATCAGCAGGAGTTCGACCGCCAGAAGAAGGTGGCGACCGAGCGCCGACCCATCCGAGACACGGCGCTGGCAACCCGGCAGACGCTGCCCTTCGAGAAGACGGGAGGCAAGAAATGAGCTCGCGAGATCCGAAGAAGCCGCTGGGTGTGAAGAGCATCGAGACCCGCCACTACGAGGAGCGCGAGGAGCTGTTCCGTGCGCTCAAGTCGCTCGATCGGCGCTCCTTCATGAAGGTGTCGGCGGCCGCCTTCGGTGCCGCCACCGCAGCCGGCGTCACGCCGCCTCATTCGTTCTCCACCGTCAGCGTCGCCCAAGCCGCGGAGCCCCCGAAGCCGGGCGGCAAGCCCGGTGCCGATGGAAAGGCCGGGGACGCTGCCAAGAAGGAGAAGTTCACCTTCGCCTACATCTCGGACTCGCACCTGTACGAGAAGAAGCTGAACGACCGCTTCGTCAATCAGCTGCTGCGCGCGGTCGACGACGTCAACGCGCTCGATCCGCAGCCTGACTTCGTGCTCTACGGCGGCGACCTGGCGCAGCTGGGGCACCCCAGCGAGCTGGCACTCGGCGCCCAGATCCTCGAGAACGTGAAGGCGCCGATGCGCATGATGGTCGGTGAGCACGACTGGTACCTCGACATGGGCCAGAAGTGGCGCGAGCTGTTCGGTGAGCCGACCTACTCCTTCGATCACAAAGGCGTGCACTTCGTCACGCTGAACAGCGTGGTGGAGGCCGACTTCTGGACGAAGCGTGGCCTCACCCCCGAGCAGCGCATGCTCACGGTCGCGGGCTTGGACAACGGCGTGCAGAGCCCGTTCTCGGTCGGCAAGGAGCAGCGCGAGTGGCTGAAGAAGGACCTGGACAAGGTCCCAGCCGCGACGCCGCTGGTCGTGTTCTCTCACTCGCCGCTGTACAAGCTGTACAAGCCCTGGAACTTCTGGACGGACGACGCCGACGAGGTGCAAGCGCTGCTCAAGAAGTTCAAGCAGGTGGTGGTGCTCCACGGCCACACCCACCAATTGCTCACGAACCGCATCGGCAACATCCACTTCCACGGCATGCTGTCGACGGCCTGGCCCTGGCCCTACGCGCCCGAAGGGCTGCCTGCGCTGACGGTGCAGATGGGGCGCCCCGATCCCTTCAACCCCCACGACGGACTGGGGGACGGCACGCTGACGGTCAGCCCCGATGGTCTGGCCGACAAGCTGTACAACCTGTGGAACCGAAACCCCGTGACCATTCCCGGCACCTACCTGAAGTCCTCGGGGAAGTCGGACAAGCCGGTGGTCCCCAAGCTGTCGAGCTACTGATGCGGCGCGCTACGAGGAATTTCGAGCCCATGAATTCGACTCAACGTCCCCTGGTTTCCATCTCGCTTCTCGCCTCGACGTGCGTCTTGGTGGGCAGCGTGGCGCTGGCCGCCTGTGGTGGTTCACCGCCGCCGCCGCCCCCGCCGCCGCCGCCGCCGCCGGCACAACCCGAGCCAGTGGCATCCGAACCCCCCGCCGACACCGTCGACGTGCT
>DATIDO010000280.1:0-13067 GCA_035456245.1 Polyangiaceae bacterium | reverse complement strand
CTGGGGGCGAAAGCTTGGCCGACGCTCTGGCCGACGGCGAAACCGAACAGCGCGCCGGAGACGATGTCGGAGGCCCAGTGGTGATCGCCGAGCCACATGCCCGCAGCGACACCGGCCGACAGCCCGTAGGCCACGTAGCCCGCGACCGAGCGGTGGCGGCCCAGCGTGGCGAGCGACGAGGCCGCCGCGAACATCACGGCGGTATGGCCACTGGGGAATGCCCAGCCTCGCGCGGGATCGAACCAGTAGAAGTCGTCGGAGAGATCACGGGAGCCCTGGACCCGCTCGGGATCCGTCGGATCCTGGCCGGCGTTGGGGAAGGGGCGGCCGGTGACGAGCTTGCTGAGGCCTACTCCCGCCGCCGCCAGCGCTACCGCTTGCAGCATGGCCGACGTGGGGCGGGCGACCTCACAGGCTTCGAGTGGGAGGGCGGCGAGATCGACGAGGACGAGCGCGATGGGCAGCGCGTAGGGGACGATCACGCTGACCGACTCGGCGTCGTAACTGCCGCCCAGCTGGTCTTGGGCGACCAGCCGCAGCTCGTAGTCTGCTCCGGTCGGCGCCATCAGCGCGGGCGTGAGGAGTGCGGCTCCGGTCAGGGCCAGCGGCACCGGTTGCGCGTAGTGGCTGGCGGTGCGTTCGAGGCGCGACCAAGGATAGAGCTCCTCGCAGGCCTGCCCCCGAGCCGACCAAGTTGCGAGCGCCGCCAGGGAGCAGAGGCCGGCGAGCCTCGCGCTCGAGGAGTGCGGCCGGCCCATCACCGACCGAGGCCCACGGCTCGACGGGCCTCACGGCAGTTCGGGCTCCCGCGACGAAAGTCTCGGCAGGTGCGGGGTCTGTCGTCGTAGATGACGCACGAGAAGCCGCGCTCGTCGGGCTGGTAACGGACCTTGGTCTCGGCAGCGTCGCGGGCGTCACCGGTTTCACCGGCTCTACTCGGCCGCGTGATGGCTGGCTGGATGGGCGCGAGGCGTTCGCCGCCGCGGAGCGCCACACAGAGACCGTCGGGGCGAGGGAGATCGTACCCGTCGCGGCGTGCGACGAAGAGGTCGAGGTGTCGCTTGGGGGCTGGATCGCTGCGAGCCACCACGACGACGTCGTAGGCCTCGCGGCAGCAAGCACCGCAGGTCGTGCAATCGAGCTCGGGCTCGAACAGCTCACAGGCTCGCTCGTCGGGCACCACGCGGCGGCGGCGGTGGAGCTCGCAGCTCAGCCGGTCCAAAGCGTCGCGGTGCGTCCATGCGCAGTCGCCGCAGCGCGTGTTCGGCCGGGCGCAGGAGGCGGGTCCGAGGCGGTGCGCGGGGGTCGCGGCTTCGCGCTTCGCGAGCAAGGCGGTGCCGCTCGCGTAGCTACCAGTGGCTTCCACGATGCGAGCCGTCGCGGCGAGGGCCTCGTCGAGGTGCGGCGCCCACGGGGAGTGGTGGCGTCGCGCGTAGGCCAGGCGTCCCCGGGTGATGCTGGTTCGTTCGCTGCGCTCGCGCTCCTCGAACGGATCGGGCGGCAGTCTGTCGTAGTAGGCCCGAAAGTCCGTCGTCGGCGCGAGCACCTGACGCAGCCCGAGTGGCTCGAGCAGGGCGGCTTGCACCCGCAGGCAGGCGTGCTCCAGCTCGTCGTCGCGGTTGCCTTCGTTGTCCAACCCCCAGTCGATCCAGGCGAAGCTCTCCGGGCCCTGCACCAGGGCGTGGCAGAGTTCGTGCAAGATCATCTGGGCCAACGAGTCGTCGGCATCGAGTCCGGTGGCGTCGGAGAGCACGAGTCCGCCCCGGCCATCGCTCGACGCGTAGGCGTCGGGCGCCCGCGAGACCTGGAGCCCCACGCGCCTGGCGCACTCGAGCCACACCGTCTCCAACGGGTCCTCGTAGCGGCTTTCGATGGGACGGGGCACGCCCACCCTTTGACCAAGATCCAGCCCTGTCGCAAGGGAAATGACCCCCGAAGGCCCCGGGGCGTATCACCTGGCACTTCCCGCGATGTGCTCTAGGCTTGTTGGGTGCACCGGCAGCAGCTCTCCATCGGCCGAACGGCGCGCGTGCTTTCGCTCGCGGCGCTCGGCGTCTGTGGCTGTGGGGCAGGTGCGGCCACCGTACCGGAGAAGACGCAGCGCGCCTCCGAGGAGCGCTACGGCGAGCAGCAAATGTTCATGAGCGATCTGAACGCGACGCCCGCCGAACAGGCCGCGGCCCGGCACGAGAACTCGACGCGCCCCGTCGAGCGTCCCGGCAGTGAGAAGAAGCCGCCCGGCCAATGAGCGAAACGCAGGTTGGTGAGGAGGTCGGCGCCACGCAGCTGCCGAGCCCTGCCCAGGCGCGGGCCCAGCTCGCCTCGGGGGTGTTCCCGTGGAGCCCGGCCACGCTCTTCGCCCCGATGGAAGGCGTCAGCCACCCGATCCTGCGCGAGCTGGTCGCCAGCCGCGGCGGCGTGGGCGTGGTTTGCACCGAGTTCGTCCGCATCACCAAGAACCCGCTCAGCCCCAAGATCCTGCAGAAGCACGTCGTGCGGCCCTCGCGTGGCGCGCTCAGCGTCCAGGTGATGGGCAACGAGCTCGAGCAAATGGCGGAGGCCACCGAGATGGTGACCGAGGCAGGCGCCGACATCGTCGACATCAACCTCGGCTGCCCGGCGCCCAAGGCCGTGCGCAAGGGCGTGGGCTCGGCGATGTTGAAAGATCGCGCGCTGCTGGCCCGGGTCGTGTCGGCGATGCGCACGCGGACCCACCTCCCGCTTTCGGCCAAGATCCGCGCGGGTTACGACGACGCCAGCGGCGTGCTCGACATCGCCCGCACGCTGCGCGACGCCGGCGTCGACTTCATCACCGTTCACCCTCGACGCCGCACCGACTTCTATTCGGGCGTGGCCGACTGGCGCATCGTCGCGCGCCTGGTCGAGGAGTTGGATGTGCCGATCGTCGGCAACGGTGACGTCTGGACCGCGGACGACGCTCGGCGCATGCGACGCGAGACGGGCTGCCATGCGGTGATGGTGGGGCGGCCGTTGCTGCGCAATCCGTGGATCTTTCGTCAGCTGGCTGCCTTGGAGAGTGGTGAGTCGACGGAGCGACCGAGCGGCCGTGACGTCATGGACTACTACCGGGAGCTGCGGCGGCGACTCGACGAAGGCTTCGGCGATCGGGCGGTCACCGGCCTGCTCAAGGAGCAGGTGCGCTACTTGGGGCGCGCCGTGCGCGACGAGGGCCAGCTGCGCACCTCCGCGCTGCGCGCGTCGGACGCCGACGGTCTGCTCGGCGCGATGGCCCAGTGTTTGGAGCAGCTACCGGCCGAGGGGCTCTGGCTGGGCTGGGACGAGCGCGGCTGCGAGCCGAGGGGATCGGTGGCTCCGCCGGTGCCCGACATCCCGCGGTCCAGTAGCGAGACGCCGTCCATCGCTTGCCACTGACGCGGCATTGCTGCTCTAGTTTCGGGCGTTGCAACGGCCGCGCTACGCCCCGCTCCTGTGCGCTTTGGGAGCCGCGCTCTCGAGCGGCCATGCGCACGCGCAGGCCAACTACGACGCGGTGATCCTGGGCGGGCGGACCGCCATGATGGGCGGTGCGGCCACGGCCAAGGGCTCGGACGGCGCCACCGTGTTTCTCAACCCGGCCGGCCTCATCCGTATCCCCGGCCAATCCTTTGCGTTTTCGACCGTGGCGTTGCAGGCGACCTCGCGCTCGGTGCAAGGCAACATGGATCCGTCCGACCTGCTGCAAAAGCAGGGCGGCCCGACCCACGAGCTGAACTTCAACGTCCTGCCCAACACCTTTTGCTTGTTCCTCGATGGACCTCCGAAGGACGACTACTCCGGGAGGAGCCGCCACAAGTACGGCGTCTGCTTCGCCAACACGGAGACTCAGGCCTTCACGTTCGCCGACAACCAGCAGGGGCGACCGGTCGTCGAGTTCGGCCCCAACGCCCAGCTCGGTGCCGCCAGCCAGATGACGTTCCAGCGCAGCAGCTTGGCGTTTGCCTGGGGCTTCGAGCTGTTCAGCGACACGTACATCGGTGTGAACGCGCGCGTCGACAGCTCTCGCCTGTACGATCAGACCAACGTCACGGCGTACTGCGCGAGCGCAGGCTGTCCGGATTCCGGCCTCGGCTCCGACATTCGCGCCATGCAGCACGCGCGCTTCGGGACCAGCTGGGACTCGGCCATCACCGTGGGCATCACCCACGAAGCATCCGACGTCGTGACGTTCGGAGCATCGCTGGCGACGCCGTCGCTCCACATCCTGGGCAACTACGTGGGGATGGATTCGTTCATTCCGGCCGGTGACGGGCCGCGTTCTTTCGTCCAGGACAAAGGCGACTTCCGTTACAACCAACCCGCCACGCTGCGGCTCGGTTTGGCCTTTTCGTGGCCGACTCTGATCTTCGAGGTGAACGGCAACTTCTACGGCGCGCAGGACGTGCTGGCCGCCGCGCAGTTCGATCGCACCATCACCACGGTGGACGGAGAGCACGTCTACCAGCCCAACACCTCGCCGGGCTCGATCATCGAGCGCTCGCGTCCGGTGGTGAACTTGGCCGCCGGCGTCGAGGCCTTCTTGGAGCCCGACTTCTCGATCATCGGTGGCCTGCAGACGGATTTCTCGGGCCTGCTGCCGCGGGAGGAACACGTGGCGGCCGAGGACGTTCTCTTTCGCCAACGGCTGAGTGCCTTGCATGCCTCGATCGGCGCGGTCTCGTATGGCTCGGCCGGCAGCCTGCTGCTCGGTCTGCGCGGCTTCTACGGCGTGGGTGAGCTGCTGGTCCCGAACGTGGGAGGCACCAGCGGAACCTTCAGTTCGGCGCACCAGTCGCAGTGGGGCCTGAGCTTCGTGGTCTCGGGCCAGATCAGCTTCCAGGCCGTGCGTGACATCGGTGCCCGCGCGGCTGCTCCGCTGTTCGAGACGGAAGGCGAGGCGACACCATGAGGCGACTGGCAGGGATCCTACTGGTTACCGGCTCGCTCCTCTGGGGAGCGGTGTCCGTGGCCCAGTCCGTCACGCCCGGCGCGGCCACGGCCGGTGGCGCGGAGGCGCCCGCGCGCCCGGGCGGGCCCCCGCCGGTCGTCGCTCCGCCCGTTGGCCCGAACTCCTCGGCGACGGCGCCCGAGACGGACGGTGACGAGACCGACGGCGTCGAGCCCGCGAGCGACGGCAGCGCCGAACCGAGCCGCACGGAGGACGAGAAGGCCGGGGCCTCGAGCAGCGAGGCCAGCAAGGAAGGGGAGCGACGGGGCCAGAAGTGCATGGAGGTGTGCAAGCAGAACCAGGCCTGTATCCACGGCCGCTGCGTGAAGACCTGCTCCCCCGCCTGCCGCCCTGGAACCAGCTGCTCGCCCGACGGCTTCTGCCGTCGGCCGCTGACCGGCGGTGGCTCCGTGCAGACCGAAGACGAGCTGGCTCGCATCGCTGGCGCGGAGTCGGCCGGAGCAACCGAGGCCTTCGTGCTGGATCCGGGCGGAGCGGCTTTCCTCGGCGTGCAGGCGGCCTACGAGCGGGGTCGCATCAGCGCTTGGGTGGCGCGTGTGCTGTTCATGAACACCGGCCTGATGAGCTACTCGATCGAGCCGCTGAACGAGTTCGAGCGCTTCGAGCTCGGCGTGGGTTTGTCGCTCGGCTACCGCAGGTACGAGCGCAACGTCGGCAACTTGCGCGGATTCTTCTACGGCGGGGGCCTGTTGGGCCAAGTGGTCCAGGTCGCCGACGACACGAACCTGTTTCGGAGGACGACCGTGCTGGCGGGGCCCTACGGTGAGTTCGGCTACCGCTGGGTCTTCGGTAGCTTGCTGTTCGGTTTCGGCCCCAACCTGGCCATTCGTGTGCCTCTCTCCAACACCCTGCAGTCGACAGGCAAGGGGAGTTGCGTCGAGTCGAACGCCTGCGCCCAGGCGGACGCCGCGCGATTCGAGGGCACGCTGGCGCTCGAAATGGGCTGGCTCCAGTGAGTGCGACGACCTCGGAGCTGGGGCCCATTTCGATGGAAGCGAAGTAGCGTCGCAGAAACATGCGAGGGGCGACTTCTGCCCTGGCTGGAGCCCAGCTCGGTGGGCCGTTTTTGGGGTCGTGGCCGGGGCGGTTTCTTGCTACGAGACCGCTGAAATCGGGCTGTCCTCCAGAGCCCCCCGGTAGGGCTGTCCAGGCACGATTTCCCTGCGGCACGTGCGTGCCGCGCGAGACCCAAGCGCTACGACTCAATCCCAGAGAGACACGACTATGTCCAAGATCAAGCTGAAGCCCGGCGTCATCACCGGCAGCGCCCTGAAGGAACTGTTCGAGCAGATGAAGACCGTCGACGCAGCGCTGCCTGCGGTGAACGTGATCGGCTCGCACACGGTCAACGCCGCGCTGCAGGCCGCCAAGGAGGCCAAGAGCCCCATCGTCGTCCAGCTGTCGAACGGCGGCGCCCACTTCTACGCCGGCAAGTTCCTGTCGAACGCCGACGAGAAGGCCGCCATCGCCGGTGGTATCGCTGGTGCCCTCCACGTCCGCACGCTCGCCGAGTACTACGGCGTGCCCGTGATCCTGCACACGGACCACGCTGCCAAGAAGCTGCTGCCCTGGATCGACGGCCTGCTCACCGCTGGTGAGGCCTACTTCGAGAAGCACGGTGAGCCGCTCTTCAGCTCGCACATGCTCGACCTCTCCGAGGAGCCCCTGCACGAGAACCTCGAGATCTGTCAGAAGTACCTGACGCGCATGGCCAAGATCGGCATGGCGCTCGAGATCGAGCTCGGCGTGACCGGCGGCGAGGAAGACGGCGTCGACAACAGCGGCATCGACAACTCCAAGCTCTACACCCAGCCCAGCGAGGTGCTCGCCGCCTACGACGCGCTGAACAAGATCGGTCACTTCACCTGCGCCGCTTCGTTCGGCAACACGCACGGCGTCTACAAGCCCGGTAACGTGAAGCTGACCCCGAAGATCCTGAACAACAGCCAGGTCGAGATCCAGAAGCAGCGCAACACGGGCGCCAAGCCCGTCGACTTCGTCTTCCACGGCGGCTCGGGCTCGACGCGCGAGGAAATCCGCGAGGCGGTCTCGTACGGCGTCATCAAGATGAACATCGACACGGACACCCAGTGGGCGTTCACGCAGCCGATCAAGAAGTACATGGACGACAAGGACGCGTACCTCCAGGGTCAGCTCGGCAACCCCGAGGGCGACGACAAGCCCAACAAGAAGCAGATCGATCCGCGTAGCTGGGTCCACCTGGGCGAGAAGGGCATGGCCGCTCGTCTGGTGCAGGCGTTCGAGGACCTCGGCGCCGTCGGCAAGTTCGAGTTCTGATCGCATCGAGCGCGCCAACTGGCGCGTGTGCCGTCGAGTACGGCAAACTGAAGAGGGCCCCCCGGGGCCCTCTTTTTCTTTCGTGGTAAGGTGCGGCCCATGGTGAGGTTGTTCCGTTTCGGCGAACTCGGCCACGAGCGACCGGGGCTCGTTGGCGCAGACGGTGTCCATCGCGACGTGGGCGCTTTCGGCGAAGACTACGGTGAGGAGTTCTTCGGGAGCGATGGCTTGAGCCGGCTGCTCTCGTGGTTGGAGGAGACGCGCTCCGAGCTCGCACCGGCGATCGAACCGGCCCAGGTGCGCTGGGCTCCGGTGGTGCGAAGGCCGAGCAAGATCGTCTGCGTCGGCCTCAACTACAGAGCGCACGCGGAGGAGACGGGCGCGCGCTTGCCGCGCGAGCCCAAGATCTTCATGAAGGCCACCACGGCCTTGGCCGGCGTGAACGATCCCCTGGAGTTGCCACGCGACTCGAGCTCGACCGACTACGAGGTCGAGCTCGCGCTCGTCATCGGCACCCAGCTTCGCTACGCCGACGCAGCCAGCGCCCGTGCGGCCATTTTCGGCTACACGGTGATGAACGACTACTCCGAACGCGAGTTCCAGAAGGAGCGCGAGGGTCAGTGGGTCAAGGGCAAGAGCGCCGACGGCTTCGCGCCGCTCGGGCCGTACTTGGTTCCGGCGGCTCAACTGGATCCGGGCAACCTGCGCCTGTGGCTCTCGGTGGACGGCGAGGTCCGACAGGACTCGAGCACGTCCGATTTGGTGTTCGACGTGGTCGAGGTCGTGCGTTCGATCAGCCAGTACATGACCTTGCTGCCGGGCGACGTGATCAGCACGGGCACCCCGTCGGGTGTGGGCGCGGGCTTCTCCCCGCCGCGCTACCTGCGGCCCGGTGACATCGTCCGCTACGGCATCGACGGCATCGGCGAGGCCGTGCAGGCAGTGGTCGCCCCGGGGGCGGACACCAGCGATCCGACCTGGCTGGCGTCGCTCCGCGCATCGCGGAAGATGCCTGCATGAAGCTGGTCCACGCGGCGGATCTGCACCTCGATAGCCCCCTCCGAGGCTTGCCTTCCTACGAGGGGGCCCCGCTGCACGACGTGCGCTCGGCGACGCGCCGCGCGCTGGTGGGTTTGGTCGATCTCTGCTTGGAGCAGGACGCGCGGCTCTTGCTCTTGGCCGGCGATCTCTACGACGGAGACTTCCGCGACTACGGCACCGCGCTCTTCTTGGTCGAGCAGCTGCAGCGCCTGCGAGAGACGAGCTGCCGGGTGGTCTGGCTGCGCGGTAACCATGACGCCCAGAGCCAGATTACCCGCCATTTGCGCTTGCCTGCGCACGTTCGGGAGCTGGCGACCGAGGCACCCGAGACGGTGTCGTTCGAAGAGCTGGGCCTGAGCGTCCACGGCCAGGGCTACGCCACCCGAGAGCTGCGTGAGAACCTGGCGCGCCTCTACCCGCCCGCCGTCGATGGCCATTTCAACATCGGTCTCTTGCACACGGCGCTCGACGGCACGCGCGGGCACGATCCCTACGCGCCATGCAGCGTTTCCGACTTGGTGGCGCGCGGGTACGACTACTGGGCGCTCGGCCACGTGCACCGTCACGAGGTGATCGAGGCGGGGACGACCATCGCTTACCCGGGGAACCTGCAGGGGCGCCACGCTCGGGAGACGGGGCCCAAGGGAGCGATCCTGCTCGAGCTGGAGGGGAACCGGATTCGGAGCCTGCAACATCGCGCTTTGGACGTGGTGCGCTGGGCAGTGATCCGGGTGGACGCGCGGCAGGCCAGCAGCTTCGTCGATGCGCTCGAGGCCTGCCGCGGAGCGATGACGGCATGCAGGGAGGCGACGGGGGCCACGACGCTGGCCTGTCGCATGGTCGTCGATGCGGGACCGCGACTGCAGGCCGAGCTGACCGGACGCTTCGAGGAGCTGCAGGCCGAGCTGCGTCGGCAGTCGATCGAACTGGGCGCTTACCTGGAGCGCGTGGAGACGCGCGGCGCGGCGCGGCTCGTCGGAGGAATGGACCAGGGGACGGCGACGGGGGCGGCAGAAGAGGCGGACCTGGAACCCATCGCTTCGAGCCCGCTCGGCCGAGAGCTGCTGGGCAGCGCGCGGCGCCTGGCTGCCGAATCGGCCGAGCTCGCCGAGTGGAAGAAGACGCTGTGCTCCCAGCTCGGAGGTGTCGCGGCTGAGCTGCTGCGCGACGAAGACTTCGCCGAGGTGTTGGCCGAGGCGACCGAGCTGCTGGAGAGCCGGCTTTCGGGCGGCGTCGAAGAGGACGAGCTGGCATGAGGTTCGAGCGCCTGGAGTTCAAAGCCTTCGGCCCGTTCGACGGGGACGTGCTCGATCTGCGTGACGGTGCGCCGGGCGGCTTGCACGTCGTCTTCGGCCCCAACGAGGCCGGCAAGAGCACGGCCCTGCGCGCGGTGCGTGGCTTCCTCTTCGGTATTCCGGTGCAAAGCCAAGACGCGCACCTCCATCCGCTCGCGCGCTTGGAGGTGGGCGCGACGCTGTCGCACGACGGCGTCACCCGCACGCTCAGGCGGCTGAAGCGCCGCAAGGACACCCTGGTGGACGCCGAGGGGCAGGTCGTCGGCGAGGAGCTGCTCGCCCGTTGGCTCGGGCGCATCGATGCTCGGACTTTCAGCGCACGTATGGGCCTCGATCAGGAGGAGCTGGCCCGAGGCGCCGAGGCGCTGCTCGGGGGCAGCGAACAGGGGCTGTTCGCTGCGGGAACCGCCGGCAGCGACGTGCGGCGGGTGCTCGAGGAGCTGCGCGAGAGCGCGGGTGAGCTGTTCCGCGAACGCGGCAAGAACCCGGTGCTGAACCAGGCGCTGGCCCGTTACCAGGAAGCGCAGCGGATCGCTCTCGACGCAGTGCGTCCGGCCGAGCAGTGGCTGGCTCAAAAGGCACGCTGCGATGAGCTGTCGGCGCGTGTGGCCGAGCTGAGCGAACAACGTCGCGCGCTGAAGGAAGAGCTGGGGTACGCCAACTGGCTCGGCTCCCTGTTGGCCGAACTCTCGCAGCTGGCCGAGTTGGAGCGGGAGCTGGCGGAGTTGGGCGACGTGCCGGACTTGGCCGAAGGCGTGAGCGATGAGCGCGTGGCCATCGAGCGTGAGCTCGGGGATGCGCGCGTCGAGCTGCATCACGGCCAGCTGGAGTGGACCGAGCGAGCCGCGCGCTTGGCGGAGCTGGGTGGAACCTCGCCCTGGGCCAGCTTCGACGAGGAAGCGCTCGAACTGCGTGCGCGTATGGGCGCCGAGCTGAAGGCCCGTCGGGACCTACCGCGGCGTGAACAGGAGCTGTCGCAGCTGGAAGGGCGCATGCGCCACTGGCTCCGCGAGCTGGAGCTCGGCGAAGTCGAGGAGGACTGGGGCTCTCTGGAGCAGCGGCTGCCGAGCCTCGGCCAACAGAAGTCGGTGCAGCGTCTCATCGCCAGCGAAGGCAAACTGCGAGCGGAGCTGGCCGAGGCCGAGCGACGGGTGGGCGAGCTGGAGCGCCGCTGGGCCGCCGACGCAGCCGAGCCTGCCGTCGACGAAGCGGCGGCGGCCGAGCTGCTGGGCCTCGTCGCCGCGGCGCGTGCGTTCCGCGAGGAGGCGGCGCGCTTCCGCGATCTGGAGGGGCGGCGCGCTCGTCAGTCGGCGGAGCGCGAAGGACTGGGACGACTGCCGGAGGGCGCATGGGCGCTCGACGCGGGCTTGGCGGAGCGCGACGACGCCGAGCATCGTCGGCTGACGGACGAGAGCCGCGAGTTGGTGCGCCACCACGAAAAGGGACTGCGCGCGCTGGACGAGCTGCGGGGGCGGTTGGCCGCGCTGCGTCAGGAGGGGCTGCCGGCCGCAGCGGTGCTGCGTGAGCGTCGGCAGGCGCGCGATGCCGAGCTCCAGCGCTGGTTCGTCGAGGGCCCGGGAGCCGAGGCCCACCTGCGTGAGCTGGTGGCCGCGGCCGATCGGGCGGCGGACGAACTCTTGCGGGACGCCGAGCGCTGGGCGCGCGGGCAGGAGCTCGAGCGCGAGATCCAGCTCGGCGAGCAGGAGCAAGAGCGCTTGGAGCGCGCGCGAGAAGCGCGGCGGGGAGAGCTGCTCGCTTTGGAGCAGGCGTGGCGCGAGCGGCTGGGGGACGTGCGTTGGCCCGCCGGCGAATGGGCAGGCCTGGCGCGGCGCTCGGCGGCGGTCGAGGCGCTGGAGGCCGGTGGACGTGCGCTGGAGCTCGAGCAGGCGGCGTTGCTCGAGCGCGCCGGGGCTTTGCGCGATGCTCTGGTGGTTGCGTTGGGTGATGCGCGCGGCGCGCATACGGAAGAGCGGAGCTCGGCCAGCGTGTGGGAGAGCCTGACTGCATGGACTGCGCGAGCGGAGACGCGCCTGGCCGAGTGGGCGCGCGAGCGGGAGGTGCGGCAGTGTCTTGCCGACGAGCGCGAGCGTCTGGGATTGGCCCGGGAGCAAGCTGCTTTGGCCCTGAGCGAGAAGCGCGATGCGTGGCGGACTTGGCAGGCGGAGTTCGGGGCCGCGCTCGGCGCGCTCGGGCTGCCTGCCGATCGGACCAGCGAGCGGGTGGGGGAGCTCTTGGTGGGCTACCGCGAGCTGGCCGCCGTGTTGGCCGAGTGGCGAGCGCTCCGGGGGCGCGTCGATGGCATCCGCCGCGACGCTGCGCAATTTGCCGAGGATTTGAGGCGCGTCGCGGCCGAGCGCGGCTTGGAAGTGGGCGGCCGGGATCACCTGCAGGTGGCCGAAGAGATCCGCCAGGCGGTCGAGCGCGCCAAGGCGACCGAGGCCGAGCGCGAGCGCTTGCAGCGTGAGCTGGATGCTCGGCGCGAGCGCAACGAGCAGGCCCAGGCCAAGCTCGGACGGGCTGAAGGGCGCCTCGCCGAGGCGCTGCGGCGCGCGCGGGTCACCGACGCGTCCGAGCTGCCCCACGTCGAGCAGCAAGCGGCTCGTCGGCGTCGTTGCCAACGCGCTCACGTCGAGTTGCGCTCGGCGCTCACCGACAAAGCTCGCGGTCAGTCGCTGGAGGCGCTGCTGGAGCAGGCTCGCTCCGTCGATCACAAGCACCTGTTCGCTCGGATCCAGGAGCAGGAGGAACGCCTGGAGGAGCTGGACGCCGAGCTGCGTCGGACCGAAGACGAGCAAGAGGGCGTGGAGCTCGGCTTGTCGCGTTTTCACGGAGATCACGCGGCGCTGGCCAAACAGGAGCAGTTCAGCCGCGCCGCCGAAGCCCGGGAGCTGCTGCGTCGCTACCTCGTCCAGCAAGGTGCGCGCCTGCTGCTGGAGCGCGAGATGGCCAGCTACGCCGAGCGGCACGCTGCCCCACTGACCAAACGCGCGGGTCAGCTCTTCGAGCGGCTGACCCTCGGCGCCTACCGCGGGCTGAGTGTGTCGCCTTTCGAGAAGACCATTCGCATCCAAGCGTCCGACACCGAGAAAGAGGTCCAGGATCTGAGCAGCGGAGCCCGGGCACAGCTCTACTTCGCGCTGCGTGTGGCCAGTCTCGAGGCCTACTTCGACGAACATCCCGCCGTTCCGCTCGTCTTGGACGATCTGTTCGTCGAGTTCGACGACGATCGCGCGTCGGTGGCCTTCGAAATCTTGGGTGAGCTCGCCGAGCGAGTGCAGATCCTCTACTTCACGCACCTGGCGCGCGACGTCGAGCTGACCTCCGACGCGGTCCGTCCGGGGCGGGTTTTCCAGCATTCCATCGGCGACGGCACGAGTCGCGTCCGGCGCCTGTAAGGCGGGAGGTCCGAGCCCCGGGAAAAGAGCCCGGGCCGTGGGTTGGTCCGTGATCGGAGGATGGTGTAAAGG
>DATIDO010000279.1:0-4689 GCA_035456245.1 Polyangiaceae bacterium | reverse complement strand
TCCAACCAAAGACGCTCCGGCCGCGACAGGTCGACCGGTGCGGACCGCCATGCGGGGGATGCCCCGAGCCTCGAACGCTCGCCCCCGTCTCCAGCCGGCGAAACATTCGCGCCAACTTTGGTTCAGGCCGACTCAGTTCAGGCCGGACGAACCGCGCGAGCCGTTGCCGCTCGGCCAGATAGCGTCCCAATTCTTGCGGTAGCTGTCTGTGGCGACCTGAGCCGGTCCGGTGCGCCGAGCCGCGTCCTGCCGAGCCGCCGTTTCCTGCCGCCCTGCCGTGTCTTGCCGCCGCGCCGTCCGAGGGCGCTCGAACTGCGTCTCCACGTCGTAGAACATCGGCTGCTCGGGGCGTGGCGTGAGCTTCACGACGTCGCCGGTGAGGGGCTTGCCCTCCTCCAGTGGCCGCACCTCACCCAACTCCAAGCGAGTCCCCTCGCTGGAGCCACGCGCGCGCAGCACGCGCAGCCCTCGGTTGTCCTCCGTCTTGCCGTGCACGAGCACGACGTCCTGGGACGGGCCGGAGGCCTCGGACGCACTCGAGGGATCCGGTGACTTCGTCACTGCCGAAGCCGGAGAATTCGCGTGGCCAAAGGCGTCTGGAGAGTTCCGAGGCACTATTTTTTCCTAGCACGAGCGCCGATGGGCGGCACGTCCAGCTTGCGTCATGCGACGCACCACTCGGATGGGCGCTCGAGCCAGTCGGCTCATTTGCCCGACATGCCGAGCGCGGCGCCGTGCACCCAGCCCTCACGCCCCTGCGCGTCGTACTTCACGCGATACCACTCACCCTTGCGCCCGGTGACAACGAGCCGAGCGCCAGCGAGTACGCGCTCGCGCACACGGGCGTCTCGCTCCGGCTCTTCGCGCACGAGCGCCGTGCGCCAGCGCACGTCCGCCTGACCGCTTGCAGGAACGATGGCACCTTCGCGAGCCAACGCTGCCTCCGGGGTCTTGAAGCGCAGGCGATAGAACACGACGTAGCTGGTCGAAGCGTGCTCGAGCCCTTCGAGGCCAACGCTGACCAAGCTCTGCTTGGCACAGCGCAGCAGTTCGTCGACGACGCTGGCCGGCATGTCCGTACTGCGCCCGGACTTGGGCTCGCCGATGCGCTTCTTCTCGAAGTCGACCGTGAAGCCGAGGGAGAAGGAACCGAAGGCGCCCTTGGCTCCGGGACACTCCCCGAGCGCCCGCAGCGTCGGATGCACTCGATCATCCAGGTCCAGCGCGTCGCAGGTCTTCTTTTCCTTGCCTGCTTCGTCGCGGCAGCTGGTGATCTCCGGCTCACCAATCTCCAGCAGATCGTCTTGGGTCAGCTGATGAGGCTCGGGTTCGTTGGCGCGGGCCGTCGCCTGGGTGACCTCGGTGGCCGGCTCTTCGGCCACCGAGCGCGCCTCCTCGATGGGCGCCTCGGGTACCAGGTGCAGACCTGCCAAGCGCGGCCAGACGAGGCCGACGACGAAGCCGACGCCCGCGATCACCAAGAACACGCGCAGCGACACAGGGCCACGCTCGGTCACGCTGGGGCGCGCTGATTTCTTGGCAGGCTTGCGCGGACGGTTCATCGGCGCTCCCCACCCGCGCGGCGACCCTTCGCGGCGGCGCCATGCACCAGGAGCTCGAACACGGGACCGCGGTGAGTCTTCTTCGAGTTGATGCTGCGCCGCGCCTCGATGCGATCGTGGGCCAAGTGACCGAAAATCTCCCGCGTGCGCGGGGTGTAGGAGTTCGACAAGACGGTCGTTACGCCGCGGTCGACGAGGCTCTCGAACAGGCGCGCGAGTCGCAGCTGCTCGGCATCGTCGAACGGCTGCTTGTGGTATTCGGCGAAGCGCGCGGTGGGTGACACGGGCGCGTAAGGCGGATCGAAATAGACCGCGTCGCGGGCCCCGGCTCGTTCGGCCACCTCCTGGAAATCGGCGACGCGCAGCTCCACGCCCGACAGCGCGCGCGCTACGGCGCGCAAGCGCGCCTCGTCGCAGATGTTGGGGCGCACGTAGCGACCGAAAGGCACGTTGAACTCACCCGCGCGGTTGACGCGGTACAGGCCGTTGTAGCCGGTGCGGTTCAGATAGATCATGCGCGCGGCGCGCGTGGTGGGGAGACGCGGACGCTGCGCGCGGATCTCGTAGTACGCCTCTTCGGAGTGCGGCAGCTTGCGCAGGGCGCGCATGACGGCGTCCACGTCGGCCTGGACGGCCCGGTAGGTCTCGATCAGCTCTTCGTTCCGATCGGACAACACGGCGCGCTGGAAGCGGCGTTGGTTGTACAGCGCGAAGAAGATGGCGCCGCCGCCCACGAACGGCTCGTAGTACGTCTCCATCCGTGCCGGCAGACGACCGAGGATGGCCTGCGTCAGCTGACGCTTGCCGCCCGCCCACTTCAGCAGCGGGAGCGCCTCGGAAGCCGAATCCATGCCTTGCCCGTCTAGCCCGACCTCCCCTGATCGTCCAGTCACCGGCGCGACCCGGCCCAGGCGATCCGGACCAGGCCGAAAGCCGCGCCACCGCCCGCCGTTCGGCTGCCTCCCCGTCGGTCAGGGACGCAAGCTGGGCGCGGCGATCGACAGCCGCTCGATCATCTTCTGCAGGCCGAAGCGGCTGAGACCGAGCAGCTCCGCGGCCCGCGTACGGTTGCCGCGCGTGCTCTCGAGCGCCTCCACCACCAAGCGCCGCTCCAGCGCGTCGACTTGGTCTCTCAGGCTGGCACCCTCCGGCGCCTCGAGCACCGCGGGGAGCAGGTCGGGGCTCAGATCACCGAGCACGATTTCGCGCTCGCCCAGGACGACCAGACGCCGCACCTCGTTCTCCAGCTGTCGCACGTTGCCAGGCCAGGTGTGCGCGCGCAGCCGCGAACGGACCGCAGGTGAGAAGCTGCGTGAAGCGTCGGCGGAGTGGAGCGCCAGGAAGTATTCCGCCAGCGGCAGGATGTCTTCCGGCCGCTCACGTAGCGGCGGCACGCTCAGCACGATCACGTTCAAGCGATAGTACAGATCCTCGCGAAAGGTCCCCCGCTCGACCAGCTCGTCGAGGCGGCGATTCGTGGCGCAGATGACGCGAACGTTCACCTGCCGTGAGCGCTCGGCGCCGAGTGGTCGGATCTCTCCGGACTGCAGCACGCGGAGCAACTTGGCCTGCATGGTCAGGCTCATCTCCCCCACCTCGTCGAGCAGCAGGGTTCCGCCGTCGGCCACCTCGAACAAGCCGGCGCGCGCGCGGTTCGCGCCGGTAAAGGCGCTGCGCACGTGACCGAACAGCGTGGACTCGAGCAGCGTCTCCGGCACGGCCGCACAGTTCTCGGCCACGAAGGTCTTGCCCCGGCGCGGCCCGTTGTGCGCCAGCGCTCGCGCGATCAACTCCTTGCCCGAGCCCGACTCACCCTGGATGAGAACCGGTACGTCGCTCTGTGCCACGCGGTCGACCAGCCGCAGCAAGTCCGTCATGGCGCGGCCGTTGCCGACGATGGCTGCATAGTCGCCGCGCAGGCCCCGACCCTGGCGGCTCCGATCCAGTTCGCGCTCGGCGTTCTCCAGCTCGACCTCGCGAAGCGACAGCTCCGCGCGCGCTCGCTCGGCGCTGCGGCGAGCTTTGCGCGCGGACCGCAGCAGCTCCAGGCGATCCCTCTCATCGGCAATGGTGAGCGCCGCGATGGAGCCAATCAGCTGAGCCCAGGCCAGCTCGCGACCGCCGAAGGCGCCCCGGCGCACGCGATCATCCAAGTAGGCGACGCCGAGCACCTGGCCTCGCGCGATCAGCGGCAACGCCAAGACACTGCGCAAGCTCAGCGCGTGCACGCTCTTGTGGCTATCGGAGAGATCGCCGGCCGCATCCACCGCCACGATGGGGCGCCGCTCGACGAGCGCCCGCTCGGCCAACGAGCGGCTCAGCTCCAACTGCTCCGCGCTCAGATCCACGCGCCTCAGGTTGCGCGCCGCGCGCACGATCAGGCGCTCGCCGGGCGCGCGCAGGAGCAGTAAACCCCGCTCCACACCCGTCCAGAGCAGGAGCGCGTCCAGGATCTGCCGCAACAAGGGACGCAATCCCTCGCGCTGACTGAGTGAGCGCAACAACGCCTCCACGTCTCCCAGCTGCTCGCCTTCGAAGGCCGAGTGCTGGAGACTCTGCGCCTTCTGCACCCACGGCAGCTGCCGCGCTACGCTCCGCCGTTCGTCGCTCAGCCCTTCCAACAGCGCGCGCGCGTGCCCCGCAGCCTCGGCGAGAGAGCCGCGCGCTTGCTCGGTGCGGCCCAGTTCGAGCTCCAGCTCGGCCAAGACGACCTGCAGCGCACCGCGCAACGAATGGCTGCCTCCGCTGCCCAGCGAGCGCGCTTCCCGCAGCACCAGCTCGGCATCGGCCACGTCGAACGAGCGCAACAGCTCGACCGCGCGCGCCTTCCACCACTCGGCTCGGGGCTCCAGCTCGTCCAGACGCCGCGCCAGCGCGTCTCCCTCGGGCCAAGGTGCGCGCGTCACCTCGAGCAGTCGTGCGCGCGCTCGCAAGCGATCGGCCTCACTGCTCTCGGCCAGCCACTCCGCAGCACGCGCCGCCGCCTGGCGGCCCGCCCCGTCATCGCGCCGTCCGTCCACCAAACACAGCTGCAAGTAGCCAGCGCAGCGCGCGTCGCGGCTCGCTTCGGCCAGCTCCATCCCGCGCCGCACCACGTACTCCAGATCCCACTCGGCCCCGGCGCCCG
>DATIDO010000278.1:0-2014 GCA_035456245.1 Polyangiaceae bacterium | reverse complement strand
CGTCTGCCGGCACTGGGCTCGGCACGCTCTCGGTCAGGGGAGCCTCGCGCTCCTCACACCAGGCGCCCTCACACCAGGTGCCCTCACACAACCAGTGGCGTGAGCCAGCGCGGCGTTACGGCCGAAACGCGGGCACGTATTTTCTGCACGGGCGAAAGGGGATAAATACTGGGCCGATGGACCAGCAGGCCACCGCCACGACCCTCGCGAGCGTCGATCCGCTCGTGCTGAGTGCTCTGGCGGGTGACCGTCACGCCGAGCGTGAGCTGTGTGCTCGGCTCCTGCCGGCCATCCGCGCCTTTGCGGCGCGGCGGCTGCGCGCGGCCTCGGCCGAGGACTTTTCCCAGGACGTGCTGACCTTGTTCATCGAGGCGCTGCGTTCGGGGCGCGTGCAGGACGGGAGCCGTCTGGCTGCTTTTGCGCTCGGCATCTGCCGCAACCTGGCGCGCGAACGGGCGCGCAACGACGAACGGCGCCGCGAGCTCAGCGACCTCTACGGTCCGACCTCCGACGATTTGGAGACGTGGGACGCGCCGCTGCGCGTGCGCCGAGACCACCTGGAGGACTGCTTCTCCCAGCTCACCGAGCGTTCGCGCCAGGTGATGCGCTCGACCTTCTGCGAAGACTCGCTCGACAGCGACATCGCTCGGCTGCTCGCCATCAGCGAGGCCAACGTTCGAATCATTCGGCACCGCACGCTGGCGGTGCTGCGGGATTGCTTGAGTCGACCCATCTCCTGGACGGGGCACGCGGGGGTGGCATCATGACTCGCATGGCAGGTCGTGACGTCGAAGCGCTGGAGCGGCTCGACGACTACGTGCGCGGCTCGCTCGACGAGGCCCATGCAGGCGCTTTCGAGGAAGATTTGTTCGAACGCGCCCTGCTCGGCGCTGCTCCCGAGCTGAGCTTCCGGCACGGCCTGGGGGCCACTCTGCAGGTGATGAAGGCGCGCGGCACGCTCGATCTCTGGCTGACGGCCGAGGGCGTGCAGAGGTTGGTGCAGTCGTCGGGCCTGCGTGTGGTGGTCTGGGAGTACGGAGCGCCGGAGGGGCCGCCGCTCCAGGCGGACACCGAACTCTTGGTCACTCGCATCCCCTTCGAGCTGCATGGGATCCGGCGGCTCGAGGCCGACGTGTGCGCCACCGACGGTCGGCTGCTGAAGACCATGCCCGACGTCATCTTCGATCCGGAGGACGGGGCCGTCTTTGCTTGTTGTGAGGCCGAGCTGGCCCGCACCGCCAACGCCGCCGTCACGATCACTCGCGTCTATGCCATCGACGAGGCTGTCGATGATGGGGCTGTCGATGGGGCTGGCATCGACGAGGCTGTCACCGGCGCGGGCCAGGCGCGGCGGCGGCACTTGTTCGACATGCCGTCGTTCGGCTGAGGGCCGCTGACCCTAGGCCGTTGACGCCTGGCCGCTGACCCCCAGCCTCGACCCCCGGGGCCAAGGCGGGCCTGGCGGGCCAACCCCAGCTCCGCCAACAATCCGTGTAATGCCCGCGGGACTCACGCCACTGCAGGTGGTGAGGGAACTTCATGCGCCGCATCATCACGAGGATTTCATTGGGGCTCGCCACGCTCCTGCTGCTTGGCTTGCTCGGTCTGGGGGCGCGCGCCGCCTGGGTGTTCGACCGGGGCTACGCCGACGTTCCGGCTCTCCCCATCGTGGCGGACCGCAGCGAGGCAGGCGTGGAACGAGGCGAGATGTTGTTCCAGTCGCTGTGCATGGAGTGCCACGGCGGCACTGACGGCCGGGCGACCGGCAAGCATCTGGCCGAGATCCCCGAGTTCTTCGGCACGTTCTACTCGGCCAACCTGGCCCACCCGACGCGCGGCATCCAGCAGCGCAGCGACGCCGAGTTGGCTCGCACGCTGCGCACCGGCGTACTGCCGAGCGGCGACTTCTCGTTCATCATGGCGACGTTCCGTGGCCTGGGCGACGCCGACGTGGCGGCCATCCTCGGCTACCTGCGCTCGGCGCCTCCGGCCCTCACGCCCGGCGGGGACGACC
>DATIDO010000277.1:0-8172 GCA_035456245.1 Polyangiaceae bacterium | reverse complement strand
TCCGCAGTTCCGCAGCGCCGCAGCGCCAACGCTCCCCCTTCATCCAGCTCTGCTGCCGGTCTGGATGCTCATGACAGCTCGCAAGGTCTCCCTTTCAATTCACCAATGGGCGTGTTGCCGCCCGCGACTCGGGGAGAGTGGAGCATGGTGAAGTTCGCTGGAGTGAAATCGGGAACGTTCGGGACGCGGCAGCTGGGGGCACGCCCGGTGCTGCTGGGCCTGGCGCTGCTGGGTGCAGGTCTGGTCGGGGTGGCCGGCTGCGACGGTGGCTCGGAAGATGCGGCGGACTCGGCCGATGCCGGCGGAGCGGACGGTGGGGGCGCAGGCGGGACGGATGGCACTGGCGGGCGTGGTGGCAGGGACGAGGTGGAGTACGCCGATCTCCCGGGTCGCATCCGCTTCGTCAATTTCGTCTCGGATGGCGAAGCCGGAGTGAACCTGGACCTCTATTGGGGTGGCACGTTGGACGACGCCGAGTTCGTGCAGACCATCGCTTACGGCGAGGTCACGGACTACCTGACGCCGCGTCGGCCGGTCGACTCGCTGCTCGCCGACCTCTTGGACGCGGACGAGGCTCGCTACATCGTGGTGCGCGAAGGCGACACGACCAGCCTACCGAGCGAGTTCCCAGCCATGAACGACGAATCGTTCGACGCCGACACGTCGCTCACGGTGGGCCTGGCCGTGGCGGACGACAACCTCGGCGTTCAGGCCTTCATCAGCGTCAGCAATATCTACGAACACAACTTGCCAACGCCAGCGGCTGGTCAGAGCTACGTCTACGAATGGAGCAGCGCCTTCGTGCGCATCACCGACGGAGACTTCGTGTTCCCCGCTGCGGATGCGCTCTGCGATCCGCCGCGCGAGTCCGCCAACGGCGGCAACATCGGGCAGGCCTTCGTCTTCGAGCCGCCGGTGACCGGGCTATTCTTGACCGACGCCAACACGGAGTGCGCCACGGGGACGACCCCAGCCGAGGGGACGCTGGTTGCGGGTGAGTCCTACCTCTTGCTCGGCAAGGCAGACACCTTCGAGCTGTCGGCGCGCGAAGCGGTGCTGCTCAAGATCGGCGAGTGACGGGTCGCGTCGGGGCAGCGCAGGTTGCCCCGGCGCCAGCTCACTGACAGCGGGCGGTGCCCGTGTACACGTGCACTCCGCGGTTGGACGGGACCTTGCCGTTCAAGAAGGCCGTCACGCGCGGGTTACCGGTGAAGACGTCGACGTGCTCACCCACGACCTTCATGCCGCGATCTTCGGCGATGAAGCAGCCGTCGTGCGGTGAGCCGCCGGGTCCGCGCGGCACGCCGTCGAACTCGGCGATGTAGATGCGCGTGCCGAGCGGGATGACGTTCGAGTCCACGGCCACGGTCTTGAGCGGGGTGATCGCTTTGCCGGTCGCGCCGCGCCCCCAGGGGAAGGTCTTCTGATCCAGCTCGTCGAAGCAGATCTTCTGTCCCGTGCGCGGGCACACCTCGGCGCACGCGCAGTCGCGCTTGGCGAAGCTGACGGTGGCTCCGCTGGTGAGGGTGCCGCTGCCCTGCACGCAGACGGCCTCGAAGAAGCCGCGGGGTACCTGCCGCAGCGGCTGGCAGCTGGGGCTCATCAGCGCGGTTTTGGCCCCGGAGAAGTCCGACTCGGCGGGAAAGTCGTAGTAGGTGTTGCGGAACACGCCGACCAAGCGCGCGTCGGGCGGAGCGTCCGCGGGGGGAGCGTCCGCGCTGCTCGAGCTGGCGGAGCTTCCCGACGAGCTCAAGGTCAGCTGGGGGCGCTGGCCAGGTGCGTCGGCCAGCTCCGTTTCCTTGAGTGGGCCGCTTCGATCGCCGCCGATCGTGCGGGGCCGGCTGTCGTCGGCTTGGGAACCAGGCGCCTTGGCGTGCTCGTCGTAGAGTCGCACGGGCTGGTCACCACCGTTCGAGGGCCCGGGAGCCTCGTTGACCCAGCGGGTGCCCGAAGCACAACCGAGCACCAGCGCGAGCGAGCCCAGCGCGAACCAACCCAGCGAGCGCTTCATGAGCCGCTCCCGCATTCGCCGGTTCCGTCCACCGTGATCTGCGCACGCAGGGACTCGTTGTGGGCCAACCAGGCGCTGCGAATGTCGTCGGGCACTCGCTGTTCGCCCAGCACCTGATCGAGCAGGCGCAAGCGCCGATTGAACTGACCGCTGAAGATGCGGTGTCGCTTGTGCGCCTGATCGAGCGCGCGCCCGGTGTAGACCACGTCCGCTCCCAAGTGGGCGGCCGCGAACTGGTACTCGAGCTCGTTCAGCCGAAGCCGGTCGACCGAAGCAAAGAAGAAGCCGATCATCGGATCACCGACCACGCGCGCGACGAAGCGCTCGATCAGCGCCCGCAGGGGGGGCTCACCACCCAACCTATCGAAGTGCGAAGGCACGCTCGGAGGCTGCCACAAGGCACGTGGGGGGCCAATTTTCCGGTTCAGGCAGTGGGAGCCGTCCGGGCCCTCGGCGCAGCTCAGGGGGTCGGCGGATCGAGCAGCCGCTCGAAGATGCCGCCAAATGCCCCGTTGGAGAGGATGGCCACCGTGTCACCCGGGCGCGCCAGCTCGCGCAGCCGAGCCACGATGCCGTCCACGTCCGGCAGCGCCTCGGCCCGTTGACCCCGCTCCCGCAGGGCGCTGGCCAACAGCTCCACGTCCAGCTTCTCGTCCGCGGCCAGTTCGGGTCGACCCACCGGCGGGAGTAGCACCACGTCGGCCGCAGCGAAGGCGTCCGCGTAGGCGTCCTGGTGCAGACGGCGACACGCCGTGGCGCTGCGCGGCTCGAACACGGCCAGCAGTCGGCCCTCGCGGTGCTTGCGGCGCAGCGCATCGAGGGTGACTCGCACGGCCGTCGGGTGGTGAGCGAAATCGTCGTACACACGCGCGCCCCCGGTCGTGCCGCGCAGCTCCTGGCGGCGGCGAACTCCGCCGAACTCGGCGAGCGGAGAGGCGAGCGAGCGCAGGGGTACGCCGTAGCCTTGAGCGGCGGCTGCGATGGCGGCCACGGCATTCTTCAGGTTGTGACGGCCGGGCAGCGGCGTGATGTAGCGGCCCGCCAGGACGCCGCCGGCGAACAGATCGAAGGTGATGCCGTCTTCGGTCTCTTGGGCGGGAGCAGCCAGCCAATGAGGCGATTGGCCGTGCGTGTCTTCCCCCTCCAGCGCGTAGTAGGCGACGGGACAGCGCGCCTGCTGCGCTACCGCGACCACTTCGGGCTCGCTGGCGCAGGCCACGAGCAGGCCGTCTTCCGGCAGGCCGGCGACGAAGGTCTCGAAGGCCCGGCGGTAGTCGGCGTAGGTCGGGTAGATGTCGATGTGATCGTGTTCGATCGACGTGAGGATGGCGACCTCGGCGTCGTAGTGCAGGAACTTGGCGGTCTTCTCCCAGAAGGCCGTGTCGTACTCGTCGCCCTCCAGGACGAACGGCGGTCGGCGCAGGCCGAGCTGTCCACCGGTCGAGAGCTTGCGCTTGCCCGCCGGGCGGAAGCTGCGGCCGAGCGAACGGGGCACGCCGCCGATCAAGAAGCCCGGGTTCAGCCCGGAGCGGTCGAGCAGGTGGGCGACGAGCGCGCTCGTCGTGGTCTTGCCGTGAGTTCCGGCCACGACCAGCGGTGAGGCTTGGGCCAGGGCGAAGCGTCGCAGGGCGTCGGCGATGTGGAGCCGCGGCAGCCCCAGTTCGAGGGCCGCGACGGCCTCGACGTTGTCCTTGCGGCAGACGTTGCCCACCACGACCAGCTCGGGCGCTTCGCGTCCGGCCGTGGCCAGCAGGTGCTCGCGGGAGAAGCCTTCGAACAAGCGGATCCCCCACTCGCGGAGCGCGGGACCCATCGGCGGGTAGAAGGCAACGTCGCTGCCGCTGACCTCGTGCCCCAGCTCGCGCAGCAGGCCGGCCAAGGCCCCCATGCCCGTGCCCGCTACCGCGGTGACGTGGATTCTCATGGCGCATGCTTAGCGCACCTCGGCTCGGGCGGGCTTGTTTTTCGGCCTTCTCGGGCCGCCCCTAGGCCCGCGCGCAGCCTGGCATTAGCTTTCGCGCCCTTCGATGAAGATTGTCGACGCGCTCCGCGGGCCCGAGCCCGCCTTTTCATTCGAGTTCTTCCCACCCAAGGACGCCGAGGGTGTCGAGCGCCTGTTCGAGACGGCCGCCGAGCTGCGCAGGTACAAGCCGACTTACGTCTCGGTGACCTACGGCGCGGGCGGCAGCACTCAGCAGCTGACCGTCGAGTTGGTGCGCCGCATCAAGGCCGAGCTGAACCTGGAAGCCATGGCTCACCTGACCTGCGTGGGCGCGAGCCAGGCCGAGCTGCGCGAGGTGCTCCAGCAGCTGCGTGAGGCCCGCATCGAGAACGTGCTGGCGCTGCGCGGTGATCCCCCCAAGGGCGAGACGGCCTTCGTGCCGCACCCCGATGGCTTCGCCAACGCGTCCGAGCTGGCTGGCTTCGCGGCGGCTGGTTTCGACTTCTGCCTGGCGGGCGCCTGCTACCCGGAGAAGCACCCCGAGGCCCCCTCGCTCGAAGAAGATCTGCTCCAGCTGAAGAAGAAGGTCGACGCTGGCGTCCAGTTCCTCATCAGCCAGTTGTTCTTCGACAACCGTGACTACTTCGCCTTCGTCGACAAGGCGCGCGCGCTCGGCATCCAGGTGCCCATCGTCGCCGGCATCATGCCGATCACCAACGTCGCGCAGGTGAAGCGGTTCACCCAGATGTGTGGCGCCACCATCCCGCCGGCCCTCTTGGCTCGCTTGGAGATCGCCACCGATCCGGCCGAGGTGCGTGCCATCGGCGTCGAGCACGCCACGGCTCAGTGCCGCGAGCTGTTGGCCGGCGGCGCGCCGGGCATTCACTTCTATACGCTGAACCGTTCGCTGGCGACGCGCGAGATCCTGGACAACCTGCGCCAGGCCGGCCTGGCGCGCTGAGCGTCGGCCCGTCCGAGGCCGACTTTTTCCCGGGCCCCGGTCCGGCAGAGCCCGGGGGCCGCGACCGAGCCAGCAGCCCAGGCCAGCAGCCCGAGCCTGCAGAGCAGGCCAGCAGCCCAGGCCTCCGCCGAAAATTGGCCCGGCGCGTCCGGCCCATGGCACGCCCGAACGATGCGTCACTCGGGCTGGCCGGTCGGACTCGCTGGGCTGCTCGCCCTGGCGGGGTGTGACCGTGGTCCTGCGCTCTCCAGCACCACCGAGGTGGACGCGGAGCTGCCCAACCTGGGTCCGCTGCTCGAGAGCGGCCCTCGCCTGGGCGCGCTGCTCGATCGCACCCCGGTGCACGAGCGCCCCAGCAAGAAGTCGCGCGAGCTCGGCTACCTGCACGCTGGCGCCACCGTCGCCCGCAGCGAGAAATCGCTGGAGGCGAGCGACTGCATCGACGGCTGGTACGCGGTGTGGCCGCGCGGCTACGTGTGCACCGAGAAGTCGGCCACCACCGATCTCGCGCACCCCACGTTGGCCGCCATGGCCCTCGCGCCCAGCTTCGAAAAGGAGCTTCCCTACGTCTATGCGCGCACGACCAAGGTGACGTCGCTCTTCAACCGTTCCAGCGATCAGGGCGTGGAGCTCGGCGGACGTCTCGCCAAGAGCACCGTGCTGGCCATCGTCGGTTCGTGGACGGCGGCGGACGAGTCGCGCGAGCCCCAGCTGCTCGGCTTGCGCATGAACGGCCAGTTCGTGCGCGCCGAAGACTTGGAAGCCGCCTCCGGCAGCGCCTTCGCCGGCGTCGAGCTGAACGAACAGGTCTCGCTCCCGCTCGCTTTCGTGGTGCGTCGCGGCGTCCAGCGTTGGTCGCTCGAGGAACCTTCGCCCAAGAAGGTCGGCGAGGTGGCCTACCACGAGCGCGTCGAGCTGAGTGGGCGCTTCCGCACCGTGGGTGAGGACCGTTTCTATCTCACCTGCGACGGCTCGTGGGTTCGCCACAAGGAGGTGACGGTCCTCTTGCCGCGCCACCAGCTGCCCGACTTCGCGGTCGATGGTCAGCGTTGGCTCGACATCAGCGTCGTCACCGGCTCCGCCATCGCCTACGAAGGCAAGAAGCCCGTCTTCGCCACGCTGGTGAGCGTCGGCCGCGATCGGCTCGGCGATCCCAAGACCAGCGCTTCGACCGCGCTGGGCACCTTCGGCGTGATCGGCAAGCACGTGACGCGCCGCGCCAACGCCGGCTCGGACGAGCCGCTGCTCGACGCCCCCTGGGCCATGGAACTGGAGAGCGGTCAGTGGCTCCAGGCTTCGCCGCGTCACGATCGCTTCGGCATCGAGCACACCGACGGCGACATCGAAATCTCGCCGGCCGACGGCGCGCGCCTCTGGAAATGGCTCGGTCCCGAGCTACCCGGCGGCTGGCACGGCTTGGCAGTCGACGAGGCAGCGCTCGCCGGCGCGCCCCGCCCCCTGGTGATCGTGCGCAAGTGAGTTCGTAGCCAGTTCGACCGGCTCGTCCCGATCCGCTCGGCTCGACCGACTCGTCGGGTTCAGCTCGCGCGTCGCTCGGCCGGAGCCTTGCCGCTCACCACTCGTTCGATGCCCGCGTAGTCGCGGGTGAGCTCCAGATCGAGCAGCCCCGCCCGTTCGAACAGTGCGCGCACGTCGCCGGCTTGTCCGGCACCGACCTCGACGGCCAGCACACCGCCGAGCGTCAGATGCGGGAGCGCCTCGATGGCGATGCGCTCGTAGAAGTCGAGGCCGGTCGCACCACCGTCGAGCGCCAGGTGAGGCTCGAACTCGCGCACGTCCTCGGCCAGGCCTGCAATCTCGGCGCTGGGGATGTAGGGCGGGTTGGAGACGATCAGCTCGAAGCGCTCTTGAGCCCCGATGGCCCCGAACAGATCACCCTCGGCGAAGCGCACGCCCCACAGCGCACCCAGGCGCTGCGCATTCTCGCGCGCCAAACCGAGCGCGTCGGAGCTACGGTCGGTGCCGGTGACGTGCCAGGTGGGGCGCTCGCGCGCGAAGCTGACGGCCACGCAGCCCGAGCCGGTGCACAGGTCGAGCGCGCGGCCGAACAAGCGGCGCGCGGCCGTGCGGCGCAGCGCCACCTCCACCAGGATCTCGGTCTCCGGTCGCGGCACCAGCGCGCGCGCGTCGACCTTGAACATGCGCCCGTAGAACTCGCGCTTGCCCAAGATGTAGGCCAGCGGCTCACCGCGCCGTCGCCGCAAGATGCCGGCGCGAAAGCGCTCCAGCTCGTCGCCTTGCAGCGGGCGCTCCGAGTCGATGACCAGACGCACGCGGTCCACGCCGAGCACGTGGGCCAGCAGCACCTCGGCTTCCAAGCGCGGCGAGTCGACGCCGCGCTTCTTGAAGTCGTCCATGGCGAAGGCCAGGACCGACCTGACGTTCCAGTCGCGTGGACCTTCGCTCGCCGAACTCACGCGCTGGCCCCGGCCCTCTCGCCCCGGACGATCGACTCCACCAGGCCGCGCACCTCGGCCAAGCGCTCGGGCGTGGGCGCCTCGAAGCGCATGACGATCACCGGGCCGGTGTTCGACGCGCGCACCAGGCCCCAGGCTCCGTCGGGCCAGGTGACGCGCACGCCGTCGATCTCGTTCAGCTCACCCTGGCCGCGCAGCTTCTCCAGCGTGCCCTTCACCACGGCGAACTTCAGCGCGTCCGGGCAGTCGAAGCGCAGCTCGGGGGTCGAGACGGTGCGCGGCAGATCGGCGAGCAGCTCGCTCGGACCCTTGCCTTCGCGCGTCAGGATCTCGAGCACGCGCAGCGCCGCGTAGATGGCGTCGTCGTGGCCGAAGAAGCGATCGGCGAAGAAGAAGTGGCCGCTCATCTCGCCGGCCAGCACCGCGTGCTCTTCCTTCATCTTCGTCTTGATCAGCGAGTGGCCGGTCTTGAACATGATGGGTCGGCCGCCGTGGCGAGCCACGTCGTCGAACAGCACCTGGGAGCACTTCACGTCGCCGAGGACGGCGGCGCCCGGGTTCTGGGCGAGCACCGGGCGGGCGCACAGCGCCAGCAGCCGATCGCCCCAGATGATCTCGCCCGAGCCGTCGACCACGCCGACACGGTCGCCATCGCCGTCGAAGGCGATGCCGACCAGTGCGCTCTTTTCCTTCACCGCCGCCAGCAGGTGCGCGAGGTTCTCGGGCACGGTGGGATCGGGGTGGTGGTTGGGGAAGCGGCCGTCCATGTCACAGAACAGCTCGGTGGCCTGGAGGCCCAAGCGCGCCAGCACGCGGCTGG
>DATIDO010000276.1:0-7419 GCA_035456245.1 Polyangiaceae bacterium | reverse complement strand
CACCTACCATTGCCCACGATCTGCGCTGGAAGACCGAGCGGGGCGCGACCGAGCTGAGCCGCAGCACCGAGTTCGCGGTCGTCCTGGGCGAGCCCGCGAAGGTCCGCGAGGCGGCCGCGTCCTATTTGAAGGACGAGGAGGTCTCGACGTTGATCGTGATCGGCAGCGAGGGACAGCTGCTGCTCTCGCATCCCGATCGCTCGGCCGTCACGGCGCCGTGGTTCTTGGGCGAGCCTGGGAAGATTCGCGAGACAGCTGCGACCTACGCAGCGTGGCAGCCCATCGAGATCGAGGGCGCGGAAGTCGGGCGGGTCGCGCTCGGGATTTCCAAGCAGCGCTTGGCAGCGGGCGCCGAGCTGCGCTCGGACATCCTGAAGTCGGTGGCCGTCGGTTGCTTGGTGGCCTTCTTGGTCGCGGTCTTCTTCGTCTACGCCTACATCGGTCCGCTCGTGCGCGTGACGCATCGGGCCTTCGCCGATCTGGAGCAGCGCACACGCGAGGCGCTCGAATCGGCCCGACTCAAGAGCGAGTTCCTCGCCAACATGAGCCACGAGGTGCGCACGCCCATGAACGGCGTCATCGGTATGGCGGAGCTGCTCGGCAAGACGGAGCTGAGCAAGAAGCAGCGCCGCTACGCGCGCACCATCCTGAGCAGCGCGTCGGCACTGCTCACCATCATCAACGACATCCTCGACTTTTCGAAGATCGAAGCCGGCAAGATGACGGTGCGTCCCGTCGAGACGGACGTGCGCCGCCTGTCCGAAGAGGTCACGCAGCTGCTCGCTCCGCAGGCTCAAGCGAAGGGCATCGACGTGCTCTGCGCCATCGACCCCGAGGTGCCTCGTGAGGTGCTCGTCGATCACGATCGGCTGCGCCAGGTCTTGAACAACGTCATGGGCAATGCCGTGAAGTTCACCAACCAGGGCAGCGTGGTGTTGCGCGTCTGGCAGGAGCAGCAGGCCGAAGACGGCTCTTCGGCCCTGATTGCCTTCAGTGTGAAGGACACGGGCATCGGCATTGCGCCCGAAGATCACCAGCGCGTGTTCGAGCTGTTCAGCCAGGTGGACGGTTCGCTGACGCGCTCACGAGGCGGGACGGGGCTCGGTCTGTCGATCAGCAAGCATCTGGTGGAGCTGATGGGCGGCACTCTGTCGCTCGAGAGCGAGCTGGGGCGGGGCAGCGACTTCACCTTCACGGTGCGCGCCGAGGTGCTCGCGGGCGTGGGCTCGCGCCCCCCGCAGGAACACATGCCGCGCACACTGATCGTCGACGACAACGAGACGAATCGCACCGTGCTCGAGGAAGTGCTCGACGCCTGGGGCGTGCACACGGACAGCGCGCGCTCGGCCGACGAGGCCCTGCAGCTCATTCGTCGCGCCAACTCCGAGAGCAGGCCCTTCGGCTTGGCGCTCTTGGACCAGAAGATGCCCGGTATGAACGGCACGGAGCTCGCACGGCGCATTCGCGTCGACGAGGGCGAGCGGGCGCCCCGTTTGGTCTTGGTCACCTCGCTCAGCGATTCGGCCCAGGTGGACGAGGTGTTCGACGACGGCCTGGCCAAGCCGATCCTGCAGGACGATCTGCGCCGTGTACTCACCGGATCGAACGGGCGGGCCAGCGCTTCGGAGCGGGAACTGCTCGTCGGCTCGTACGAGTTCATCGGTCGTCCTCGGCTGCTGGTGGCCGAAGACAACGCCATCAACCGCGAGGTGATGCGGGAGATCCTGGCCGAGCTCGAGATCGACTGCGACATGGCGGAGAACGGCCAGGAAGCCATGGAGATGCTGGAGCGCGCCGCCTATCCGGTGGTCCTGATGGACTGTCAGATGCCGGAGCTGGACGGCTACGAAGCCACGCGCCGCATTCGCCGCTGGGACAACGAGCGCGCGCACGTGCCCATCATCGCCGTCACCGCCCACGCGGTCCTGGGTGAGCGGGACAAGGCCATATCGGCCGGCATGACGGACTACGTCACCAAACCCGTCACCATCACGCGGCTGTCGCGCGTGCTCGCTCGCTTCCTCGACACGCGCAAGCGGGCCCCTTCGCTCGTGCTCGAGGATCCCCGAGAGGACGATGAGCCGCTCGGCTCGACGCCGACCGGTATTGGCGCGGCCGTCGCGGCCCCGTCCGCGCCCGAAGAGTCGCCAGCCACCGCACGAGCCGCCGCCCAAGAAGCGGCAGCGCCCGCCGCGCCCCAAGAAGCGGCAGCGCCCGCTCCTCGTCCTGCGGCGCCCGCCGCGACCGCAGCGGCCACACCCACCGTGACGCGCGATCCCAGCGTTTCGCTCGACGGCGGGGTGAAGCGTTCGGCGACCGTCGTGGGGCTCTTCTTGAAGATGGTGCCAGCTCAGCTCGAAGCGCTTCAGCAGGCCGTGCGCAGCGCCAACGCTGCGGAGGCGAGGGCGCAGGCGCACAAGCTGAAGGGCGGCTGTCTGGCGATCGGCGCCTACAAGATGGGCAGTTTGTGCGCGCAGCTCGAGCCCCACCCCGAGAATCGCAGCGTGCTGTTCGCCGCGCTGAACGTCGAATACATGGTCGTTCGCAAGCTTCTCGAGGCCGAGCAGGCCGAGAAGCGGTCGACGGTGCCCAGCTGAACGAGTCGCTCGGCGTCGGGCCTGGGCCGATTCTGAGCGTCAGTAGCCGAAGCGATAGACGCGCCAGGCATGAGCCCGCCGCCCAGAGGCTGCGCGAGCTACCCGTCGAGGGGAGGGGGCTAGGTCCCCCTCAGGGCTCGAGGACTTCGTTGGCGTTGGCCGGGGTGAGGAACCAGTCGACTTCGTTGAAGTTGAGATCGTCGTCGCAAAGGTACTTCTTGGGCTCGGCGTTGCAGCCTGCCTGACCGAGCACTTTGGCGGGGTCCTCGTCGTACGCCACGCCTCCGTGGTTGGCCCACACGGCCGAGTTCTCGACGGTCACCAGAGGGAGCTGGCCGGTGCCCAAGGTCAGGAAATCGTCGCGCGTGTCGAACGCGGCGTCAAAGCCCATGATGGCCAGGTTGTCGAGGCTGCCGCCCACGCGTTCGCGGAGCACGGCGCCGAAGGTCGGATTGCCGGGTTGGCTGGCGCCGCAGAGCGTGGCGTTCCTGGCGCGGGCGTCCGTGGTGGGCTGGTCGGCGAAATCCAACGAGCTGTCCCACTCGAGTCCGCTCGAATCCACCGTCGTGGGGAGGATCTGGCGACCGAAGAAGGTGTCGATGGTACCACGCCAGCCCAAGTCGAGATCGATCATGTCGTCGCCGGGGTTGTTGGCGACCAGGTGATCGACGTCGAACATGCCGCCGAAGAACTCGAAGGCGTCGTCCCAGGTCGTGTTGAGCTGCACGTAGCTGATGCTGGTGGCCGAGCCGCAGGAGCCCACGGTCAAGCCATTGAGCCTCATCTTGTCCACCAGCTCCGCACCGGAGAACTCGATGCGAACGTACTTGAGGGTACCGCAATCGCCTCCGTCTTCGACCGTGCCGCCACCTTCGCCGTGCTGGTTGAGCACGTCGGATTCGAGGCCAGCGACCTGCACGTCGGGGCCTTCGAAGTTGTTGGCGCGCCCGAGGAGCACGACGCCGCCCCACTGGCCCCTCTCACGGTCGCCGTCGACCGCCGAGGACGTCATGATGATCGGCGCGTCCACGGTGCCCTGCGCGTCGATCCGACCGCCGCGCGAGATGACCAAGGTGCTGCCGGCGCTGCCCAAGATCAGGGTGCCCGGCTCGATCGTCAACGTGACGCCGTCGCGGACGTGGACGGTACCCGAGATCACCCACGCCTGATCGGCCGTGAGTGTCTTGTCGGCCAAGATGTCATCGCCGAGGACGTGGGTCGCAGCGTTCTGCGGGAGGAGGGCCTCGGTACGCAGCACTTTCTGGTCAGCCGTCAGGCGGCTGGAGTTCGTCGACCAATTCGTCCAGCCATCCATCCACGCCTTGCTGGTCGTGAAGGCGCCCCAGGTTGCGTTCTTTACGCGTGGTCCGGGGCCTTCCGTGGCGAGGCAATCGCCGTAGCAGAAGCCGCCAGCCTCCTCGTACTCGCAGGTCTCCGGAATCGTGATGCCACCGCCGGTGCCCTGACCGCCCGTGCCG
Source organism: Polyangiaceae bacterium (assembly GCA_035456245.1). Taxonomy (GTDB): domain Bacteria; phylum Myxococcota_A; class Polyangia; order Polyangiales; family Polyangiaceae; genus NIC37A-2. The sequence goes on along the minus strand of DATIDO010000276.1, from coordinate 3,344 downwards.
CTGCCCAGACCACCGGCGCCACCCTCACCATCCGAGTCGCTCGGCGAGCCACCGGAGCCCGAGTCGGGCTCCAACTTACCAGTCTCGTTGCCGAGGATGAGGTTGCAGGCGCCACTCGCAGCGATGACACCCAAGAGCACGGCGAATCGTTGAAGTGAAAGTCGCATCAGAAGCTCCCCCGCAACTCAGCGCCCAAGGGCCGTACCCCGACCTCGAAGGAGGGCCGGCGCGGGACTGCGGTGTCGCTCGACGGAGCGGAACCGTCGGGCAGCGTGAACCACAGCACGCCCGCGGTCGCAAAGCCGACACCCGCGACGATCATGCCGATGGTCGCGACATCGCCGGCGGCTACGGCATCCTGGCTGGCCTGTTGAGCCTCGGTGGTCGAGCAGGTGTAGACCCCGTTCACGGTCGCGCAGCCTTGCTCGGCCTGCGATTTGGCGTCGAGCGACTGGATACCGAAGATCGTCCAGACGACGGCGCCACCCAGGCCAACGCCGGCGGCCACCGGAGCGGGCCACTTGGCTTGCCAGACGCTCTGCGAGTCGGAGGTCTCCGTCGGGGCGACCGGGGCAGGGCCCGTCGAAGTCGTCGGCACGAGTGGGGGCACCGTCAGGGTCGTCATGGCGCCTTCGCCCTTCACCTCGACGCTCCCTTGAAACGACTCGTGGTTCGGAGCGCTCACGACGATCCGATAGGTGCCGGGATCGAGGGCAACGCTGGCGCGCCATTGCGCCTCGCTCACCGTCGCGCCATTGCGCTCGATCAGGGTGCCCGTGGGGAGCTGTGCCGGCAGCTCCAGCTTCATCTGCGAGAGGCGCGGGCGCAGCGCCGTGGCGCGTTCCGTCGCGACGGCCCGGCGTGGATCGTTGCGCTTTTCGGCGAGCTCACCAGCTTCGCGGAAGCCGAGCCATGCGGAGGCGAGCTGTCCGTTTCGTTCGTAGCAGTCGGCCAGGTAGAGCAGGGTGCCGAGCTGGGGATCGAGCTTCTGGCTCTCTTCGAATTTGCTGCAGGCCTCCTTCGTCTGCCCTTGCTCGAGCAGCGTCTGGGCGGTGTCGAAGGCATCGATGGCGTTCGCCCGATCGGCAGCACTTTGCGCTCGAGCGGGGGAGCCGAGGGTGAGAAGGAGGCTGAGGGCCAAGCCGGCCCGGATGAGTGAATTCAAAGACGGCCTCCGAATGCCGACGAGGGTTTTGGTTTGGGAGCATCCGGGGCGGAGCTGGTCGAGCTCGGCGCCGGAGTGGCGGAACTGGCTGCGGAACTGGTGGCGGAACTGGCGCTGGAAGGGGTTGGCTTGGCGCTGGTCGCCGCGGTCTTTTTGGGAGCGGTCGCCTTCGGTGGGGCAGCTGGCTCCGCCGGCGCTGGCTCGGCCTGGGCTGGCTCGACCTGGGCTGGCGGCTTCGCAGGGGGGGAAGCGACGCTCGGCGCCGCGACGACTGCGGGCTCCGGCCGAGCTGCGGCGGTTGGCGGGACGGGTGCTGACGGAGGTTCCGCGGTGGCAGCCGAACGAAAGAACCACGCGCCCCCTGCCACGAGCAGCAGCGCCACACCGACGCCGGCGATCAGCTTGCCGTTGGAGGTCGGGCGGGTCGTCGCCGTGGTCTGCCCGAACGCCGCGACGGTTCCACTCTTCGCATCCGCCACCGCGGCTGACGGGTATTGTACCAGCGTTCGGTCCAGAGACGCTCTGCTGCGTCGACTCAATATGCCGGCCGAGTCCAAGACGCGGGTGATGCGCTCGGCCGAGGCACGGGCTCGTTTGGCGGGGCCGAACTCTGCCAGGGCGTCTGCCAGCTCGCCGACGTCGAGGTAACGGCGCTGTCGATCACGTTGCAAGCAACGTTCGACGATGGTGCGCAGGCCAAGCGGGACGTCCTCACGGAGCTCATTGACGTCGGGCGCAGGCGAGTTGCTGACCTTGAGCACGAGCTCGGGGAGGGTGTCGGCAACGAACGGAACGCGGCCGGTGAGAAGTTCGAAAAGAACCGCTCCCAATGACCAGATATCGCTCTGTGCGTCGGCGTTTTTCGCCGAGAGCATTTGCTCGGGCGCCATGTAGTAGGGCGACCCCATGACGGCCGTCGTCTTGGTCATGCCCATGTCGGCACCGGAACCCGAGCCCAGCGCGGTGACCTTCGAAATGCCGAAGTCGAGCACCTTGATCGACAGCAGGCCGTCGGCACGTCGCACGCAGAACAGATTGGCTGGCTTGAGATCGCGATGAACGATGCCGATGGCATGGGCCTCGGCCAGGGCTTCGCAGGCCTGCAGGATGAACTCCGCCGCCTGCTCCGTCGGCAGGGGTCCGTACTTGGCGATGCGTTCCGCGAGGTCTTCGCCCTCGAGGAATTCCATGACCATGTACGGCGCGCCCGATGCGAGTCTGCCGACGTCGGAGACGCGCGCGACGTGCTCGCTCTTGATCTTGACGGCGGCGCGAGCCTCACGGACGAAGCGTTCGACTGCCTCGTTCTGATTCAGCATGGCTGGCAGCAGCGTCTTGATGGCGACGCGCTCATCCAGGTGCAGGTGGTGCGCCGCCAGCACCATGCCCATGCCACCCACGCCGAGCACGCGGTCGACCCGGTACTTGTCCGCGAGGATGGTTCCAGGTTCGATAGTTGCTTCGGTCATGGAGCCGCTCGGACCGTATTGGAGCGGCAGAGCGTGCCGGCGGCAATGGCGATCCGGGTTCGCGGCCGGATAGGCCGGTAGCGAGAACCTCGACTTCCAATTCGCTCACCCCCCAATGGGTGACGGACAACCGGACAACGGGAGACCGACAACCGGATGTCGTTCGAAGACGCACAGTCGTCGATTTCACGCCTCGAACCCGACGCGTCTCGGCTGCCGCCGAGAGCACCTGCGTTCACGGGAGTTCGGACGGCATGTGTCGGGTCGATGTCGACGAATGGGGTTTCGCCATCGTCTTGGGGTCGACGGGGCGATGCAGGACCCCACTGTCGTTGCCTGACACCCCTGGGATGACGGCCCGAGTGTGGGCACCTAACCTGTGGCGTGCGCCGCCTCCCTCAGAAGCTGCTCGAAGAGCACGGGGCTTTCGTCGTGGACCGAGAGGGCACACCAGAGGTCGCGTGGAGGCAGGTTCTCCGCCTCAACCAGACCCTCTGGCGTCAGGAGCAGGGCCTTGACGCAAGGGCCACCAGGCTCGGGTTCCTTGGGTCCGCGCTCGCTCCGGATCACGCAGCCCTGGGCCCCAACCTGATGTCCGTTGCCGCACGCCTTGCGGCCGTAGAGGAGGTCGAGGCTGCCCGCGATGCCAAGGCCAAGGGCCTGCCAGGCAAGGTCGTCGATGCCGAGCGTCTCCACGGCAATTTGCTGGG
>DATIDO010000275.1:0-4579 GCA_035456245.1 Polyangiaceae bacterium | reverse complement strand
GAACACGTCGAAGGCCTCGCCCGAACGCTCCAGCTCGGCGACGATCGCGTCGCTCGAGCCCTCGTCGTTCGGTAGCGCGGCGTGAACGTTGGCGCAGACACCGGCCGCCAACACATCGCCGGAACGGATCGAACGACGGATGCCGTGACGGAGTGCCTCGACGAAGACGGCGACATCGAAGTCGTCCTCTTCGGGGGGCTCGGCCTCCAAGAGTGAGAGCCGACCCTGGGCATCCACGATGGCGGCGAAGGGTAGGAACTCGCCGGCCGCTTCGAGGGTGGTGCGCGCCGAGTCGAGCAGGAGCTCGAGCAGTTTCTCCAGGTCCGGGTGAGCCATCTCTACCGAGAAATGACGAAGGCGGGGCCTCCTCGCAAGGAGCCCCGCCTCGTCGCGTCGTTTTCCGATCAGAAAGTCAGGTGGGCGGCTGCCCCACCACCGGTGTGGCTGGCGTAGGGGGCCACCACCAGGCGGCCCGCCGTCGCGGCAGCCTGCTCGGGCTCGTCGCCCGAGGTGAGCAGAACGATGCCGGTGATACCGAGGGTGAGGGCCACGCCGAAGCTCATGTCGGCGATCAGCGCGTTGCGCTCGACCTCGTCGGCCTTCTCGCTCGTGGGGTTCGAGTCGTACTGACTCTTGGCGTCCAGGGCGAGGATACCGAAGACGGTGCCGGAGATGAGGCCGGCCGCACCCAGACCGAGCGTGACGTACGCGGGGACCTTGCTGCGCGGCTCGGGCGGAGGCGGCGGAGGTGCTGCCGCTGCCGGATCGTCCTGCACGGCGAGCTGGGTGAGCGCGAGCGGTTGCTCCACCAAGCTGCCGCCTTCTACGACGATCTCGGCGGTGGCGCTCTCGTAGCCCGGCTGTTCGGTGTGCACCTTGTGAGTGCCAGGCGTCAGCTCGACGGTGAAGGGCGTCGTACCCGACTTGGCGCCGTCGTCGACCGTGACGGTCGCACCGGGCGTCGTGGTCGTGAACGTGTACTTGGCGGGGAGCGTCTTCTTCAGCTCGGCGACGCGAGCCTTGGACTCGGCCACCTTGTCCTCACCGACGTGGCTCGCGCCGGGGTTGGAGAGGAACAGCTCGTAGGCCGCCACGGTGGCGGCCGCATCCTTGTTCTGCTTGTCGACCGACGCCGCGATCCAGTACTCGGCGTGCGGGATCGGGATCAGCTCGTAGGCCTTTTTGAACTCGGCCTCGGCCGTCACGTAGTCGCCGGCGTCGTACGCCTTCTTGCCGGCCTCGAAGGAGGCGCGGGCCTGGGCCTGCTGCTCGGCGCTCGGACCGATCTGCTCGGTCGCCGGGGCGCCGGCCGCTTGGCCGTCGGCCGAGGTGGTCTTGGGAGTCGCGCCCTTCGTGGTCGCGCCCTTCGTGGCCGTGGCTCCCACGGTGCCCTTACCCGCCGCGGCGGGGGCGGCAGCCTTGGTGGTGGTAGCGGCAGCCTGGGCCCCAGCGACACCGGAAGCCAGCGAGAAGGCCAGGGCCAGGGCGACACCGGACATCTGAACACGTCGGATTGCACGAATTTTCTGCATGTTTCCCGTCTCCTCGGGGGCGACCGAGCCTGCCCCCCGAGTTCTCAGCTGGGAGGCTAAGCGCCACATTCTCGGGCCACAAGCCCAAGTTGGATATGATGTCGGGCGCGGGCTGCCAGCCAGGCCCCCCGCCCGCTCCGTCATGGATAAGTCACAAAAGGATTCGACGACTCGCCCGCGTCGCCCGCGTTCGGTGCCGCCCCCCGAGTCGCTCGAGGTGGGCTTCGACCTGCCTGGCCTGCGCCTCTGCAGTGTGTCTTTCCGTCGCTTTCGCGGGCAGCACGCCCCGTTGGCCGCGCTGGCTGCACAGCTTCGAAGCGCCGACGCAGTCCAGGACGTCGAGCGCGCGGCGGTCACTGCGGGTCGCTTGGCGCGCCAGCTGAGTCGTCGTCAGTCCGAGCTGCGCGAAGTGTTGGCCCTCGCCGAGAAGTCGCTCGGTGCCGTCCAAGATCCGAGCCTGAGTGAAGACGTAGCTGGCTGGTGGGCACTGGCCGGCGATCTGTCCCGCGGAGCTGCCTTGTTGCAAGGGTTGGCCGACGGCCGCTCGGCGAACGAGCGTTCGGCGCTCTACCGGCGCGCTGGCGAGTGGCTCGCGCGTTCGAGCAAGCCCAACCAGGCCGCCGTGGCCTTCGAGCGTGCCGCGCAAGAACGCGACGCCGACGCACGCGCGCTCGAGCTGCTGGGTGGTCTCGGCTTCTGGGCCCGACTCGAGGACAGCCGAGCTGCGTCCGCCTATCTGGCGGCGGCCGAACGCCGCGCAGCGCGAGGGGAGGACGCGCTGGCCTTCGAGGACCATTTGCGCGCCTTCGAAGTCGATCCGACCTACGCACCTGCGGCCGAAGAGCTGGCCCGCGTGCTCGTGGCGCGTGGCCGCTCGGGAGCCGCCGAAGACGTCCTGCGCGAGCACCTTCGCCTCGGCCCCGCGGCCCGTCGCATTGCCCACTACCAGCGGCGCTTCATCGCCGCGCTCGAGCGGGGCGACTACGCTTCGGCGCTCGGCGACGGACTGGAAGCGGAGCTCGACATCGAGCTCGATCCGGAGCGGCTCCGCGAGGTGCTGACCGATCCCGACCTCCCTCCTCAGGACTTCGAGGGGCTCCTGGTCCACCTGGCTCGCTCGGGCGCACTGGGCGAGCGAGGCGCCTTCGCGCGCTGGCTGGGGACGCTGGTGGAGCTGCACGCATCCGACTGGGGCGAAGCGGTCCTGGGCGGTCTGTTTGCGCTGCTGGGCATGAGCCTCGGTCTCTCGCGCGACTCGGCGCTCCCGGTACCGAGTGCGGCGCGAGTCCAGGAGCTGCGTCGCCGTCTCGTTGGTGATCTGTCTCCGACCGAGCGCGCAGTCGATGCGCTCTCCGTCGCGCGCGGCGAGGTGAGCCGCGGGGATTTCGTCGCCGCGCTCGAGGTGATTGGGCCGAGCTTGCTCGACGCAGCCGAGACTCCGGGGCTGGGCGCCCTGGCGGCTTTGGTGGCGGGGCGCACGCGCGCCGAGCTGGAACGCGCGCTGGCGCTGGCGGCTCTCGCGCACGATTTGCCCGACGCAGCCTGCGCCGAGGTGGCCGCGCTGGCGGCCGAGGGGCTCGTCGCCTGCGGGGCGATCGGCGAGGCGCGCGCGGCTGCGGAGATGGCGTTCGCTGCTGGGCCCAGCCTGGAGCGAGCGGCTTCCGCTCGGGCCTTGGTGGCGCTCCGCGATCCGGAGGAGGCGAGCCAGGGCCAGCTCGAGGTCTCGCTCTCGGTGCTGGTCGCGCGCGCCGAGACGTGTGTCGTTCTGGGGCGCGCGGCCGAGCGGCGCGGCGCGCTGCGCTTGGCCTTCGGCTGGGCCGAGCGGGCGCTCGGTCTACGCCCTGCAGATCCGGCGCTGGCCACGGAGTTCTTGCGCTTGGCGATGGCGGTCGGAGACGGCGAGCTGCTGTCGGAGGCGGCCCTCACCGTGTTGCGTGAGCCGCTTCCGCTCGCGGAGATCGCGGTGCCGTTGGCGCACGCGCTGCGCGGGTTGGCCGAGCACGATGCCGCGCGCGCGGTGCAGGTGGCGCGCAAGCTGCTCGATGTGGCGGCCCGCTCCGAGGAATGCCGCCAGGCCGTGCTGGACGTCGCGCAGCGCGCCAACGCCCCCGAGCTCTTGGCGCAGATGCTCGAGCGTGAGCTGGTGTTGGCCTCGGCCTCGGCGCGTCCGGAGCTGCTGCTCGACATCGCGTCGGCGCGCTTCTTGGCTGGAGAATTTTCGTCGGCCGCACGCGCAGCACGACGCGCGTTGGCGCTGGGTGCGGAGGCGGAGAGGGTCGGTGCGCTGATCGAGCGCATGCCGGTCGAGATCGAGCCCGACGGGCTGGTGGCGGTGCGCGAAGCCGAAAGCGAGGTCTTCTCTCGCCTGCATCCCGAGCGCCGTCAGGAGCGCGCGGATCGGCTGTGGGGTCTGGGCGTGCTGCGCTGGGACACCGCCGAGGACACGGTCGGCGCCGTGCTGGCATTTCAGGAGGCGGCGGAGCTCGATACCGAAGACGGCTTGGGCAAGATGGCCTACTGCCTCACCGCCGTAGCCGGCTCCGAAGAGGCTGCGCGCGTACTGGAGGTCGAGTCGCGCGAGACCGAGAGCCCCGAGCGTAGCGCTCGCCTGTTGGGTTTGGCCGCTCGCTGCATGGTCGACGTGGGGGAGGAGGCCGAGGCGTTCCGCCTGGCTCGCTTGGCGCTCGATCGGGCGCCGCGCATGACCGAGTTCCTCACCATCGTCGAGCGCACCGGCAGCGCAGAGCAGATCGACGAGCTGACGAAGACCTACGAGCACCTCGCCCAGAACGCCTTGGGTTGCTACGCGGAGCGCGCGCTCCGCTACCGCGCAGCTCGACAGCTGGAGCGCCGAGGCGCCCTCGAAGCAGCGCTTCAACAGGCCATTGGTGCGTTCCAAGCCGTCCCCGCCGAGGGCGTGGCGTTCATCCTCATGGCGCGCGTGGCGGATCGGATCGAGCGGGGCGCCGACGTGGTGGCTGCGCTCGAGCGCGTGGCGAGCCGCGTGTCGAACAAAGAAGAGCGCGCGCGCTGGCTGGAGAAGGCCG
>DATIDO010000274.1:0-5966 GCA_035456245.1 Polyangiaceae bacterium | reverse complement strand
CTGTCGGGGAAGTTCAGATCGAGCTGGTGGTGATCGATGAAACCCAGATCGACGTGGCATTCGTCGCAGGAAGCGACCGAGACCACCTGGCGTCGCGGGACCGGCTGAGCGTCGGTCACGGCGACGGTCGTCGAATGATTGGGGAACGAAACCTTGATCGAGGACGGCTTGCCGGGCGGCGCAGGGGTCCAAGTGACGTTGCCGTCGAGCACGGCGGTCCAGGAGCCCGTGGCGTCCGCGGGGATGGCCTCGGCCGTGTGGAGGATCAGGTCGCTGCCGCTCTCTTCCACGCAAGGAGCGACGAGGGGCGCGCCGCAAGCGGAGACGGCGAAGCCGCCGCCTTCCTGGACGATGTTCTGGATGAACTCGGTGATGGGGGCCGACTCGTCGTTCGGCCCGTAGATGCGGAAGGTGAGCCGATTCATCGGCTTGGACGGATCCATCACGTCCACGGGAGTCCCGTCGCGGGTCACCGACAACTTCACGATCGGCGCTTCCCCGGGGGCGGTGTTGGTGACCGAGACGATGGTGCCAACCAGCTCGGGTGCCTCCGGCGAGTTGATGTGGAGGTGCATCTTGTCGACGGGGTAGAGCGAGTTCTCCGAGTGGCAAACGACGCACTCGGAGTCGTCGCGCGCACCGGCGCTGTGCATGGTCCAGCCAGCCGGGAGTGATCCGGTGCCGAAGTAGGTGCGATCGTGGCAGGAAGAGCAGACCTTCTGGCTCGGTCGGGTGAGCCAGCGATCGCCCTGTGAACCCTGGTGACACTTGCCGCAGTCCTGCAGGCGCGGCGGGTAGACGACATCGGAGAAGTCGTCGTCGTCGCCGAATACGTAGGGGACGGACGGGACGTTGTCGCTGGGATCGTCGGGATCGACCTTGCCGGTCACGCTCGGCAGCGACGAACCGCGGTGGATCTTGTGGATCATCACCTGGAAGTCGATGGTGTTGCCGGAGGTCGGCTCGAGCGAGTTCGACTCGGTGTGGCAGAGCTGGCACAGCCCCACGCCGCGTCGCGAGCCACCGTGGTACTCGAGGCGAGTATGGCAGCTGTTGCAGGCCGTATCGGTCACGACGTCGAGCTGGCTGGTCACCTCGCCTCCGGCGGGGACCCAGTCGTGCAGCGCAGTCGAGACCCAGCGCGTCTCGCCCACGGTCCGCGTGGCGTAGGCGCCGAGCGTGTGGGTCAGCTTCGCGTGCTTCGTCGTATCGATGACGGTCGCGAAGGTGTAGGTGTACTTGCCGAGCTCGCGGGTCGTGAACGTGCCGTCCGCGTCGTAGGACGACTGCTTCACCTTCGAGCCGTCCGGAGCGTCGACCTCGCGCAGGGTATAGGCGGTGTACTGAGTAGACTCCCCGTCGTCGTTCTCGCCGAGCCACGACAAGATGAAGCGAGGATTGACCGCTCCGACCGTGTAATAGCCGTCCAGATCGAGCGCCACGCCGTTGTCGTCGGCGATGGCGAAGTCGACGGTGGCCTTGCCAGCGTCATCCACGGTGACCTTCTCGACGGTCAGGACCAGTCCGGGCCCCGCCACACCTGGGATCACGTTGCCGCCACCGCCCGTTGTGGGCGCCCCCCCCGTTGCAGGGGCCCCTGCCGCGCCACCCGCGTCGCTGATTGGCGGATCGTCGTCACCGCACGCGGCCAGTACGCCACCGGTGAGGCTGGTGGCGAGCAAGAGCATCCAGAGCTGCGGGAGCTTCGGCTTGGTGCGCGTCATGACAAGTGTTCCTTTTTGGAACTCCAACGCGATCCCTGCGAGCCGTCAAGCAAGGCCGGGCTCGGCGGCCGGGTGAGACGGCCCGGGGCTACTGGGTCTGCAGCACGTTGGACAGCGCTCGCTCCAGAGCGGCACGGCTGAACGGCTTCTTCAGGAACTCGAGCGGACGGTTGGGGCTCAGATCCTGGACGGCTTGCTCGCGCAGGAAGCCGGAGCAGAGGATCACGCGCACGTCATCGCGGATCATTCGCAGGCCCGCCAGGCACTCCTTGCCCGAGAGCCGCGGCATGACGGCGTCGAGCACCACGAGCTCGAACCCCGCAGGGTCCCGCTCGAACAAGGTGAGGCCCTCGTGCCCATCGCCTGCCGTCACCACTTCGAAGCCCAGCTCTTCCAAGTGGCCGGTGAGGATGAGGCGCACGCTGGCCTCGTCGTCGATGACCAGGACACGGCCGCCGGAGAATCCTCCAGCGGGCTTGTCGAAGGAGGTGCGCTTCTGCGCGGTGGCATAGGAGACGGGCAGCTCGACGATGAACGTGCTGCCGCTCTGGGTCGTCGACTCCACCCAGACGCTGCCGCCGTGCGCCTTCACCGCGCCGTACACGGCCGACAGTCCCAGGCCCGTGCCGGCGCCCGGTGGCTTGGTGGTGAAGAACGGATCGAAGATGCGCCCCAAAATATCCGGTGAAATGCCCGAGCCCGTGTCCGCCACCTCCAGCAAGAGGCGCTCCTCGTTGCCTGGCTGGCCCAGCCGATCGCTCGGGCTCCACACGTTGCGGGTGCTGAGCCGCAGCTTGCCGCCTTCCGGCATGGCGTCGCGCGCGTTGAGACAGAGGTTGAGCACCGCCAGCTCCAGCTCCGAGATGTCGCCCTCGACGACGGAGTGGCTGGCGGACAGGTCGCTCTCCACCTCGATGCTCGCGGAGATGCCTCGGCGCACCAACGAGAGCACGTCCTCGATCGTCTCGTGAAAGTCGAAAGCGGTGCGAGAGAACGCACCCTTGCGAGAGAATGCCAGCAGCTTGCTGGTCAGATCGGAGGCCCGTTTGGCAGTGCGCAGGATCTCGGCGAGCAGCTTCTGTTCGGGGCCGTCGGCCAGTCGGCGCTGCAGCAGCTCACTGGCTCCGAAGATGCCGGCGAGCAGATTGTTGAAGTCGTGCGCGATGCCGCCAGCCAATTGGCCGAGCGACTCCAGTCGGTTCTGGTGGTGGAGGGCCTCGGCCGTGGCGCGGCGCTCGGTGATGTCCTCGAACGTGCCGAGGATGCCCATCACGTTGCCGTTCTCGTCGAGCAGCGGAACCTTGTTCGTCTCCAGCCAAGCTTGCTTGCCGTCGGCTTGCTTCTGCGGCTCGATGATGTGGTACTCGGGCGTGCGGGACTGCATCACGCGCCGATCCACCGAGACGAAGTACTCGGCTTCTTCTCGCGTCCACGGCATGTCGAAATCGGTGAGACCGATCAGCTCTTCCGGCCCCTTCTTGCCGGCGATGCGCGCGAAGTTGCCGTTGCAGCCCAGGTAGCGACCCTCTCGGTCCTTCCAGAAGATGTGCTGCGGGATGTTGTCCATCACCAGCTGCAGCAACTGCAGGGCAGCCTTCGGATCGTTCGCTCGGGGTGGCTCACTCACGGAGAGGGACCATGGCTGGTTCGCGCCGTGGCTGGCTAGGGTCGAAGGGGCTCGTGAGGAAGAATTCGAGACCTATCGAGGCGCGATATTTTCGGCTCCGGGGCCGGGCGTGTGCGGAAATTGCAGCAGGGCGATGCGGCCCGGTGTTCGGCGCGCTCGTCAGTGCGTCGCTCGTCGTCGCTCGTCGTCGCTCGTCGTCGCTCGTCAGTGCGTCGGGACGAACAACGCTTTCGCTCCCGCCGACGCGATCTGCAGGCCCACGCAGAAGATCAGAAAGGCGATGATGCGGTTGAAGATCTTCTCACCCTCGGCGCCCAGGACGCGCACCAATGCCTCGGTGTTGAGGTAGCAAAGGTAGACGAGCGCGCACATCACGATCACGGCCAGCTCGATCGCTGCCATGTCGAGCACCCAACCAGCCCAATCCGAGCGCAGCTTGGTGCCGTGGGCGCTGAGCGTGAACAGCACGGACATGGTTCCCGCGCCCGTCGTCATGGGAAAGGTGATCGGATAGAAGAGCCGCCCTGCCAGGTGTTGGTAGGTGGCCCCCGGCTCCTGTTCGGTGGGCGACTCGGGCTCCTTGTCCTTGCTGTCGGACAGCGACTCCCAACCGAACTTGCAGATCATGATGCCGCCGGCGAGCTGCACCACGGGCAAGGAGATGCCGAACATGCCCATGATCCAATGCCCGACGAAGAGCGCCACCGTGCAGATGACGAACGCATAGAGCGTGATGCGGCGCACGGCTCGCTTGCGCTCGGCATGGGTCGTCCCCGCGAAATAGGGCATGACGATGAAGGCCGTGCCGAGCGGGTTCACCACCGGCAGCAGCGCGATGATGGCCAGGAACAGCAGGTGGACGAACGGATTGAGGTCGGACACGCCGGCTCGATTTCACTCGCACGTTCAGCCGAACGCAACGACTGTGGTGGCCCTTCCCGGGGTCGAACCGGGACTCCCGAAGGAAAAGGATTTTAAGTCCCCCGCGTCTGCCATTCCGCCAAAGGGCCGCGTCCGCTCTCCAATAGGCGGAGGTTCTCGCGCACTGGTCGGTGGGTGGCAAGTCTGGTAGCCGGGCTGCCATGGCGAGGCGCGCGAAGCCGGAGCGGAACCCCGAGAGCGAGGCCACGGTCGAACTACCTCCGCGCGTGCTAGCGGTGGGCGGCACCGATCCGACGGGAGGCGCCGGCCTGGTACGGGACGTGCGCACGCTCGAGGCCTTGGGGGTACACGCAGCGGCGGCGGTGACGGCAGTTACCGTGCAGACGAGCCGCGGTGTGACCGACGTCGTGGCCCTTCCCGCCAGCGTGGTGGGCGCACAGATCGACGCGGCACTGGCCGAGCCCGGTGTGGACGCCATCAAGACCGGCATGCTGGCCTCGTTCGACATCGTGCAGGCGCTGGCCGACCGCGTGGATCGGCTGGGCTCGGGCGCGCGCTTGATCGTCGATCCGGTGTTGCGTTCCTCGAGCGGGCGCGCGCTCTTGGCCGACGACGGCCGCAAGCTCCTGGTCCAGCGGCTCCTGCCGGCGGCGGCCCTCGTCACCCCGAACCTGGCCGAGGCGGCCGAGTTGTCTGGGCTGACGGTGGAGAACCGCGAAGGCATGTCACGCGCGGCCGACCAGCTGCTGGCGCTCGGGGCCAGTGCCGTCCTGATCAAGGGCGGCCATCTGGCAGATTACGACGACGAGCTGGACGAGCTCGCGGACTTGCTGCGCACCGCCGACGGCGAGGAGATGTGGCTGGTGCGCGAGCGCCGTCGCGGCATGGGTTTTCGCGGCACGGGGTGCACGCTGGCCTCGGCCATCGCGGCGCTGCTGGCGGAGGGCTTCACCTTGCGTGCGGCCGTCGAGGGCGGTCGCGATGCGGTGGAGCGCGCCATGCTGACGGCGCCGCTCCTGGGCCTGGCAGCGCGCCCGCTGGGCAGCGCCCGCAGGCGACTCGAAGACTCGCACTGAGCCGCTTTGGCGCTTCAGTGCTTCAGATTCAGCTGCGAGAGCAGGATCTTCGCGTCGTTCTTGAGCGGGCTGTCGTCGAAGCGGCGCAAGAACGTGCGCAGGGTGCTCTTGGCGTCGTTGTAGAGCTCGACGTCGGTCTGGCACTCGGCCAGGAGCAGCGTGGCCTCGTCGAGCACGTCGACCGAAGTGCTGGCCTCGGTGAGGGCCATGAGCAGCGGAATTGCGGCGCGCTGTTGGTCGAGCGCACGGTAAGCGCGGGCCAGCTCGTAGGTGGCCTGACCGGCGTGCGGTGAGTCGAACTCCAAGTCGAGTGACTCGCGCAGGCTCTGCGTGGCTTCGTGGTAGCGGCCGGCACGCAGGTGCTCGATGCCGCTCTGATAGCTCTGAATCGACAGCTCGCGCCTCGCCTTGCGGCCCGCTTCGTCGAACACGGCCCGCTCGGTGGGGGACAGCTCGAGCGCGGCGACCTGCGGGAGCGCTTGGAGGATCTTGCGCCGGTCGCCCGACTCGATCACCTGGTAGAGCTGCGCCGACTCACGACTGGCTTTGCCGCGCGCGTCCTCGCGCTTGCGCAGAGTCTCGAGCTCGGCCTCGGCCTCCGCCAGGCGCTCGATCGTGTTCTTGGCCTCGGCCCGCACGGCATCGACCTGGGCGTCG
>DATIDO010000273.1:0-9417 GCA_035456245.1 Polyangiaceae bacterium | reverse complement strand
CGCCTCGATCGAGCGGTCGTCCCCGACAAGCTTCGCTTGCCTGCGGTCGCGGCTCATGTTCGGACCGTCAGGCGCCATGAGAACGTAGGAGGTTGCATGCAGACTGACGAGCAGGAGATCCGCGCTCTCGTCGTTGCTTGGATGGCCGCGACGAAATCACGTGACGTGGAAAAGGTCCTTGGGCTCATGACGGAGGACGCCGTGTTCCTGGTCCCGGGAAAGCCGCCGATGCGCAAAGCCGACTTCGCTGCAGCGGCCAGAGCGCAGGCGTCGGGCGACGCGCCGACATTCGATGGGTCGAGCGATATCCAGGAAGTCCAGGTGTCTGGTGATTGGGCATTCATGTGGAGCAAGCTCACGGTGGTCGCCACTCCGCCGGGCGATGGAGCGCCGACCGTCCGGTCGGGTCACACGCTCACCGTCTTCCGTCGCCAGGGCGGGCGCTGGCTGCTGGCCCGCGATGCAAACCTCCTTGCGCCAGCGCGGGAGGAACGCCAGTGACGCCCGATACCGCCATCGAGCGGAAGTCTCAACCGAGAACCTCATGAAGCGCAGCATCAAGACCGAAGCGTCCGCGGCCATGTACAACCCCGTCTCGCAGGCGACGGTCGCCGCCAATGGGATGCTCTACACGTCGGGCATGATCGGAAGGTCGCCTGAGAGCGGAGAAATGCTTTCGTCCTTTGCCGAGCAAGCGCACCAGGCACTGCGGAACCTCGGCGCCCTGCTCCGCGAGGCAGGCGGCACCTATCGAGACGTCATGTTCGTGCAGCTCTATCTGCTCGACATGGACGCGATCGAGCAATTCAACGAGATCTTCAGGGAATACTTCCCTGTCGAGCCACCGGCTCGCGCCGTCTGTCAACCGGTCAGGCTCTACCCGGGCGCGCTTGTGATGTTCACCGCGGTGGCCTGTGTGGGCTGACCCCTCCATCGAGCGGACGTCCCGACGGCTGCCTTGCGCCCTTCGGCCCGCCGCTCATGCTGGACGTCAGGCGTGGGTTCAGCCGCTCTTGTGAAGCACTCGTCGCAACGCACTAACGCGCTGGTGCTCGTCGAGGGTGAGAGCGATGCGAACGCGGTGCGTGCGCTGGCCGTCCGGGTCGGCTGCGACCTGGACTCCGGTCGCATCGCCATCGTTTCAGCCGGCGGCGTCACGAACTTCGCACGCGTGCTTCTGGCCCATTTGCGCGCACACCCGCACGCACGCGTCTGCGGCATGTACGACATCGGCGAGGAGTGGCACGTGCGCCGCGCGCTGGCAAGGGCCGAGTTGCTGAAATCCGACAGCGGCTCGCTCGAGGCGTCCGGATTCTTCGCATGCGTGGCCGACCTCGAAGACGAGTTGATTCGCGCTCTCGGAGTCGCCGCAGTGGAGCGCGTGGTCGAGGAGCAATCCGAACTGGCCTCGTTCCGCCGCTTCCAAGCCATGCCCGAGCATCGCCATTCGCAGACACATCAGCAGCTGCACCGGTTTCTCGGAACGCGGGCCACGCGCAAGATCCGCTCGGCGACACGTCTTGCCGAAGCGCTCGATCTCGCCAACCTGCCGCGCCCGCTTCAGCAGCTCGCAGCCCGCCTGAGGGCCGTCGATGACGCGTGAGCACTCCACGAAGCGGACTCCTCGCGGCAAGCTGCGCTTGCCGGCGGTCGCCGCTCGTGTCAAACGTTAGGAGCCTCGGATGCACGAACCCGCTTTGGACCTTGCGAACGCTGTCTTGTCCCCGCAGAAAGAGGTCGTACGGGTCTTCTACAAGGACATGTGGGACCGCGCCGACACTTCTCTCGTTCCACAGATCTTCCACCCGGACTTCACGTTCCGCGGGTCCCTCGGCCCCCGGCTGGTCGGACACGAGCAATTCATCGGCTATGTGAAGTTCGTGACCGGCGCTCTCGATCGCTACACGTCCGACATCCTCGCCCTCGCAGAGGACGGAAACCAGGTGTTCGGGAAGCTTCGCTTCCACGGTTACCACAGGCGCGAACTCTTCGACGTCCAGCCCTCGGGGCGACACGTCTGGTGGTACGGCACTCCGATCTTCACGTTCGACGGCGGGCGGGTCCGCGACCTCTGGGTCCTGGGCGACATCCATGGCCTGATCGGCCGTCTCAAGGGTGAGTCGAGTGCAGAAGAGGCCTGACCGTTCGCTCGAGCAGCCGTCCTTCGGCAGGCTCTGCCTGCCTGCGGTCGCCGCTCATGTCGAACTGCGTGCGTGAGGCCCCTACCAGCCACCGGCGTACTCTCTGACTTTCACAGGAGCCTGCAATGCCTACTCTCCGCTGCGCCCGATCGATAGCTCGCCGGTTGCTCTATGCGATGCTCGTTGGACTGGCTGCCGGTGCCGCCACGACGGGGCAAGCTCAGGTCGTGCGAACGGAGATTCATCCGTTCCTGTCGACGACGTTGACGGATCAGGAGTTCTTGAGCGGCGGCAAGGAGGGCAAGCCAGTCACCCTGGCAGGAGAGCTACGCTTGCCGCGCTCGGGGACTGATCGACTGCCGGCGGTCGTCCTGTTGCATGAGTCCGGGGGAATAGGAGGGCACGTCACCGATTGGGAGCAATACCTGAATGGGATGGGCGTGGCCACCTTCGTCATCGACAGCTTCACGGCGCGAGGCATCGTCAGCACGGTGAACGATCAATCTCAACTCGGGCGGCTCGCGATGACCGTCGACGCCTATCGGGCCCTCGATCTGCTCGCCAGGCACCCCAGGATCGATCCGACACGGATCGCGCTCATGGGCTTCTCACGCGGCGCCCAGCCGACGCTCTACGCGAGCATGAAGCGCTTCCAGCGCATGCACGGCCCGGCGGGTCAGGAGTTCGCCGCCTATCTCCCGTTCTATGCGGCCTGCGGCACGAGCTATCGCGACGACGAGGACGTGTCTGACAAGCCGATTCGGTTGTTTCATGGAAGCGCTGATGACTACAACCCAGTGGCGCCGTGTCGCACATACGTCGCGCGGTTGAAAGCGAAGGGCAAGGATATTCAGTTGACCGAATACGCTGGGGCCGGGCACGTTTTCGATGGACAGGCGTTTGAAAAGCCGCTGAAGCTCGAGAAGGCACAGCTCACCAGACGATGCGAGCTCGCCGAAGCACAGGATGGCGCTGTGATCAATGCAAAGACCAATCAACCGTTCACCTACGCCGATCCTTGCGTGGAATATGGCCCAACGGTCGCCTTCGACGAGAAGGCATATGGCGAGTCGAGAAAGGCAGTCCGAGAATTTCTTGCCACCGCTTTGAGGCCTCATTGAAGAATGACACGGGCCTCACCATTCGTTCAAGCAGCACGTCTTCGGACGTGCGCATCTGCCGCTTGACCCAAACGTCAGACCTCATCACCTCGATCTGAGACAGGCGTGGATCCGAAGCTTCCAATTCGCGGCATCGACTACACGGTCATCTTCGCCCGTCAGATGCAGGCCATGCGCGAGTTCTACGGCACGACGCTGGGATTTCCGCTCCATCGAGCGCTCAGCCCCACGTGGGTCGAGTATCGCGTCGGCTCCAACTTGCTGGCGCTGACCGAACACGGTGGGCGATTCGACGATCCGTCGTTGCCGGTGGGGGCGCTTTCCCTGCAACTCGCCTTCCGCGTCGCTCCGAGTGAGGTGGCCGGTTGTGCAGCCGTCCTGACGGAGCGCGGAGTGCCCCTGTCCGGACCCACCGATCATCCCTTCGGCCACCGCACCTTGTTCTTCCGAGACCCGGACGGCAACGTGCTGGAAATCTATGCAGAGATCTAGCCCGGATCGGCACTCAAGCACAGGATGCCGTGCTCGTCTCCGGCGCTCTGGCCTCGCACCGTCGAGCGTTGCTTCGGCATGACCTCTCCATCAAGCATGAAACCTAGCAGGCCCCTGTCGTCGGATGCTCAAAAACTGGTGCTCGACGTCACCAAGCAACTCATCACGCTGTCGGTGGTGGCGCTTGGCTTCCTGACCTCGATGCTGTTCACGACGTTCAAGGGAACACCCTTCATCGCTTCCGCGATGACGGCGTTGTTCGGCTTCTTGCTGTCTGCCTCCTGCGGAGTCCTCGCTCAACTGGCCGTCGTGGCCGAGAGCATGAGTGACCCGCAGTCCCTCGCGGTCAGTTATCCCCGGTTGCTGCTCCATGCCGCGTGGATCACTTTCGTCGGTGGCCTCGTCGCATTCGTCGTCTTCACATTGGCAAATGTGAGGGCGGGTCTCTAGCGCACGGTAGGTCGGCACGCAAAGTCTTCGCAGCCCTGGCGCCAGCGCAACTCCCGGCCGCCGCTCACGTCGAACGTCATGCCCCACTTCTCGCTCCTGGCGCCGACCCTGCACACCGCTCGCTTGCGGTTGCGACCCTTCGCCGAGTCCGACGCAGGCGCGCTGTTCGAACTGCAAAGCAACTCACGCGTGCTGCGCTATTGGGATGCTCCTCCCTGGAGCGAGTTCGCTCAAGCGACGCGCTTCATCGCCCGGTGTCGAGAGATCGAGCGGGAAGGCACCGGCACGCGGCTGGTGATCGAGCTGGCCGCCACGGGTGAATTCGTCGGATGGTGCTGTCTCGCTCAATGGAACCCGGAGTATCGGAGCGCGACGATGGGCTACTGCCTTCGTGAGGAGTCTTGGGGCAAGGGCGTCGCAACCGAGGCGGCCGGTGCCCTGCTTCGCTGGGCTTTCGCCACCCTGGATCTCAACCGTGTCCAAGGCGAAACCGACACCCGCAACCCCGGCTCTGCTCGCGTGCTGGAGAAGCTCGGTTTCCTGCGCGAAGGCACACTGCGGGAAAACTGCATCGTGGCACGTGAGGTGTCGGATTCCTGGATCTACGGTCTGCTCAGACGGGACTTTGCGGAAGGGCGCCGCTCGTGAGCGGAGTCAAGGCCTGACCCGTCCATCGAGCGGACATCTTCCAGCAAGAGCGCTTGCCTCCAGCCGGCGCTCATGTCGAATGTGAGGCCACCCGTGAATCCGTACGCGCCGCCCGCCTCAGATGTTCAAGATCTCGCGCCGTCTTTGCGAGCGGGGAAGGCGGGTTGGCTGGCAAGCTGGGCCTGCCTCCGGCCGCCGCTCATGTCAGCCGGCAAGCGGGCCGCCGCTCGACTGAGACGCTGGGCAACACGGGCCACCGCATGACCATCCTCGTGCCGATGCCGCCGGAGCGGTTCGATGAGTTCGCTGCCCTCGCGATCGCCTCCCATGCGGCGGACAACGTGGCCTCGGGCCGCTGGCTGGAGCACGAGTCCGAGCCGCTCGCCGAAGCGGAGTTCCGGCGCCTGCTGCCCCGCCAAGCGGCGACACCCGACCACCACTTCTACGAGATCAAGGTCGACCCGGCGGGCCCTGTGCTCGGCTTCGTGTGGATCGCCAGCATGCCGCGGGGCAGCGTCCGCGTGGTGTTCGTCCTCCAGCTCTTCGTCTACCCCGAGCATCGTCGTCAGGGCCACGGCCGAGCCGCGCTGGCGCAGGTGGAGAAGCTGGCCGAAGCCATGGGCGTGAGCGCGGTCGCTCTCAATGTGTTCGCGAGCAATTCAGCAGCCCGCGCGCTGTACCGCTCGTCAGGCTACGTCGTCACGAGTCTCAGCCTGCACAAGCCGCTTGCCACGAGGCGTGAGCGTCCATGAGCTTGGCTGCCGGCTTCGCACGCGGCGCCTTGCTCGCCGTCCCGCGCCGGGCCTCACGATCGCTCCGTCGCTGCTGGCGCACATGGACGAGGTGATTCGATGGACGCCGGTGCAACCACCTCGGTGATCGCCGGGTGCGTGAGCGTCGCCTTCGTCGTGCTGGCGCTCTGGCACTTCCGCATGGCGCTTCACGGCGACACCGACGCGAACGGCGCCGTACCGAGCGTCGAAGGAAGGCCGCTCTTCGTCCCCTCCCCGAGAGCCACCGCGGCTTCTCAGCGGCTCGTCGTTTGCGCTGGCGTTGGGGCTGCTGGCGCGTGCGATCGGCGATTTCAGATACGTCGGCTTCTTCAAGCGCGTTCGAGGCACAAAGTTCGCGCGGCTCGACACCCTGGTGTATTCGCCCCTGTGCGCGGTGCTCGCGCTCGGCGTGGCACTCGTCGCCTCCGCGCGGTAGAGTGCACGCACCCGGTGGGTGCCGCCGTGGAGCAGCAACGCGGCCCTCTCGAATGCACGACCCGTCCTGGAGTCGTTCGCTTTCAAGTGACGGCCCTCGCGGCCATCCAACGTCAGGAGCGCATCATGCCGTTTCACGTCGGTAGGCTCATCGACCATGTGCACCTGCGCGTGTCCGATCTCGGCGCCAGCAAGCGCTTCTATCGTGCGGTGTTCGCCGCTCTCGGCAAGGCCCAAGTCTTCGTCGAGGCAGAGGGCCACTTCTCCGCCGACGAACTGTGGGTCGACAAGGCGGACGGGGCGGTGTCCCGCGTCCACCTCGCCTTCCAGGCCTCCGATCGCGCGATGGTGGAGGCTTTCCATGCGGCCGCGCTCGCCGCCGGCGGCCGCGACAACGGCGGCCCGGGCGAGCGCGGGTACCACCCCGGCTACTACGCCGCGTTCGTTCTGGATCCCGACGGCAACAACATCGAGGCTGTCTTCCACGGCCCGGCCACGCGGTCGGCGGAGTCGGTGGTCATCACGCCGATGGAGCGTTGATCGGTCGCATGGCGACTCTCGCAGCGGTAAAGGACTGGGCGCGTCGCCTCAAGCGCGACGTCGTGGCGGTCTACTTCGCCGCCCGCAATCCGAGAGCGCCGGTGCTGGCGCGATGCCTGGCGGCGCTGGTGGCCGCCTACGCCCTCAGCCCGATCGACCTCATCCCCGACTTCATTCCGGTGCTCGGGTACCTCGACGACCTGCTCCTCGTTCCGCTCGGCTTGATGCTGGTCATCCGTATGCTTCCGCCGGACGTGCTCGCTGCTTCCCGGGAGCAGGCGAACGCGATTCTCGCGCGGCCGCGAAGCTACGTTGCGGCGGGGCTGGTGATCTGCATCTGGCTGCTGTTCGCCGCCGCGCTGGCGCGTTGGTGGTCCGAGCGATGACACCCATGAAGACGACCCATCCCATTCGCTGCCGGTGCGGCGCCTTCGAGGCCGAGCTGTCCCGACCCGAGCTCGGCACGCGAGCAGTCTGCTACTGCAGGGACTGCCAGGCGTTCGCGCACTTCCTGGGTCTGCCCGAGGGCATGCTCGACACCCTGGGCGGCACCGACATCGTCGCCGTCAGGCCCCGGTACGTGAGGTTCCTGCGCGGAATCGACCAGCTCACGTGCATGTCGCTGTCGCCGAAGGGCCCGCTGCGCTGGTACACGCGCTGTTGTCGCACTCCCATCGGAAACACGCCGCGCGATTACCGCCAATCGCATGTCGGGCTGATCCACAGCTGTCTCGAAGTCGACGCGGAACGTCTCGACGATTCGTTCGGGCCGGTTCGCATGCGCGTGCACGTGCAAGGTGCCAAGGGCACGCCCGCCAGGAGCCCGAGGGTCGCGTTCTTCGTCGCAGTGCTGCGCTATTTGGCCTCGATGACGTGGTCGAGGATCAGCGGCAGCTACCGGCTGAACCCGTTCTTCGAGACCGGCGGCCGCCCGAAGGTCGCACCGCGCGTGCTCGACTCCGGCGAGCGATCGGCGCTGGACCGTGCGGTCTGATCGGGTCGCCCGCCTGCTCCGCCCGCTCGTCAGGTCGAACGCCGACCCTCAACGCGAAGAAGGCATGTCCCCATGAACTCGGACCAACGAATTGTCGCGATCGGTGCCGCGAGCGGCGTCGTCCTGATGTCGGCGAGCGTGTGGATGCTCACCCAGGCGCTGCCGGTGCCGGGCATCTCGGGGCCGGGCGACCGGCTGGCCTACGCGCTGCAGGCCACCCTGTTCGCCATGCTGCCGCTCTTCATCATGATCGCCGCTGTCGGCAACTCGCGCTTCCTCAGCGAGGCCATCGACCCGACCCGGCACGCGGAGAGCCGATCGATGGAGATCGATGGCCGGGTGGTCGACAACACGCTGCAGCAGAGCTTCGTGTTCGCCATCGCCTCGCTCGCGCTCAGCACCGTCGTTCCCGTGCGGCATCTGCAGACCGTCTGGGCCTGTGCGATCGTCTTCGTGGTCGCTCGCGCGTGCTTCTGGTGGGGGTACAGGGTGAACCCGCTCTATCGCGCCCCGGGGATGGCCGCCACGGCCTACATGAACCTGGGCATGATGGCCTATGTCCTCTTCCGTACCTTCGCGGATTGAAGCTTCCATCCGGCACCCCTACAGTCGAAACCTCGCCGCAAGGACCCGCCATGGCCACTCGCAGAAGTCGCGCTGCCCAGTCCCTCGCCACACGAGCGGCCGAGCTCGCGCTCGCCGTGCCCCAGGTCGTCGCCCACCGCGTGACCCGCATGGCGTTGTCCGGCCCGAAGCTCTCGCCGCGCGACCGCAAGGAGTTCGAGCGCATGGTGGCCGAGAAGAACTCGGCCTTCGCCGAATCGTGGAACGCCATGGCGGCGCAGGCCGCGGTGGCCAATCAGGCGCTCGCCGCGTCCTTCTTCCGATCGTTCCTCACGGTCGCGCGCGGCAAGCGGCCGTCCGTCGCCGCGTCGGCGGAGGAGTTTCACAAGGCGGCGCTCGGGGTCCTGGGCAAGGGCTTCGCGCCCGTGCATCGCAAGGCGATGGCGAATGCGAAGCGCCTGGGTCGCACCAAGCTTCGCTGATCGCCGTCCCCTCGCCCTCCCCCGGTTGTCCGCGGTTCGAAGGCCATGCAGCGCACCGATCCCGACTTGCGACGGACCTGGCTGTTCGGTCCCGGTGCCGACGAAGGAGCGCACGACGCCATGTGGCTCAGCCCGGCCGACGTGCTGATCGTCGACCTCGAGGACTTCACGCCGCCAGCGCGTCGAGCGACGGCACGGGCCAACGTCGCGGCGCTGCTCGGGCGCTGGCGCGACGCCGGGCGGATCGCCACCGTTCGCATCAACGCGCTCGAGACGGAAGGACCGATCGACCTGGCCGCGGCGATGCCGGGGCGCCCCGACGTGGTGGCGTATCCGATGGCCGCGAGCGCCGCGCAGATGCGCGAGCTGCACGCCGCGCTCGCCCACTGGGAAGCCACGCTCGGGATGCCGCTCGGGACGACGGAGATCCTGCCGGTGTGCGAGACGGCGCTCGGGGTGGTCGACGTGCGCGCCATCGTGGGCGGCAGCCCGCGCATCCGTTCCGCGCTCCTGGGCGCGGAAGACCTGGCCGCCGACCTGGGCGCCGAGCGCCAATCCGACGCCGTCGAGCTCGACCACGCGCGACGGCGCTTCGTGCTCGAGTGCCGTGCCGCCGCGATCGAGCCGATCGACGCGCCCTACACCTTCAGCGACACCGACGGAGCCGTCCGCGAGACCCTGTATGCGCGCCGGCTCGGCTACAAGTGCAAGGCGCTCGTGCGAGCCGAGCACGCCGAGCCGATCAATGCGGCGCTGACGCCGAGCGGCGACGAGCTC
>DATIDO010000272.1:0-7599 GCA_035456245.1 Polyangiaceae bacterium | reverse complement strand
TGCAATGGGTTGCCACGCGCCGCATCGGGGTTCGTGAAGTTGAAGAACAGATGCTCGGGATCCTCGGTCGAGGATCCGCGACGCGGCCCGTGCTGGACTTGGTCGATACCGAGCACCGCGAACGCCGGTGACGTGCGCGCCAAGCGGCCCGCGATGGCATCGCTCAGGTGACTTCGCATCGAGCCACCCGTGCCATGAGCATAGACGACCAGGGGCCAGCCCGCAGCCGGCGCCGTGCCCTTGGGCACGGTCAGGCTCATGCACACCTGCTCGGTTCGCTGCACGGTGGTGCGAATGCGCCCGCCCGTCGACTGATACGGCGGGGTGCCCTCCTGGAAGATCGGCAGGGTCACCAGCGCCTGGTATTCCTCGTAGTCGACCGTCGGGTTACCGCAGGCCCGCGAGCCCTCTGCCTGGGGGCACGGCGACTCGACCCCTTGGGCGCAGAGGGTCCAGTCGCTCACCGTGGGCAGCGGGGCTGCGGCCACGGCGCTCGCCAGTGCCCGCATGGGGGCGAGCGAGTCGTCGGTCGTGAACACCGTGGCCACGAGCAGCGTGTCGGGATCGACGTCGTGGGCCGTGAGGTAGTCCCGCAACGGTTGGTAGCGCTCGTGGGCCGTGCGCAAGGCAGCGTTCGAGGGAGTCGCCGAGCCGATTACCGCATCGAAGGACGCCGCACGCGCAATGGCCTCGCCCTCCGCGCTGCGCAGCCCGCGGGTCAGCCAAAAGGCGTAACGGTGGCCAGGCACGAGCGTGCCGCCCTGCCCCACACCGATGGCAACCCAGTCGTCACACACGTAACGCGTGCGCGATCCGCCGCTGGTCCACTCGTAGCCGAGGCGGTTCACCGCGCCGCTGGGATCGTCCAGATCGACCAGCACGATGCGTGGTGCTTCTCCTTCCGGCGTCGCCAACGAATCCCCATCGATGGCGCCCGAGAAGCGGAACGTCGCCGCTGGTGCGGTGCTGAAGCCGAACGTGTACTTCTCGATGGCCCGCGCATACGCAGCCACCATGTCCACGCCGAGCAGCTCTCGACCCGGCGTGGGAAAGTCGGTCAAATCCGGATGCCCGCTCTCGTCCAAGCGGACGTCGTTGGGGTACGGCAGCTGGAAGAAGTCGGCGTCGTCGGAGACTCCTGGCGCGCCGGGCACCGAGAAAAGCGCGGTCACGTTCTGATCGTCGGGTTCTCCGCAGGTCTCGCCCTTCCACAGCGGGACGCCCACGGGTTCCTCGGGGAGCGAGCACACGCCTTCCGAGCAATAGAGGCCCTGGAAGCAGTCGCTCTGGCCGATGCAGGCGTCGTTCAGATCTCCGCTACCGGCGCGGAGACAGACCATCGAGAGGCCCGTCAATCCGCAGCGCAGCCCCGAACCACAATCCAGATCCGTCTGGCACGCTTCGCCTTCGGCCCCGTCCCCCGTGGGCACGCAGGTGTTGAAGACACAAGCCAGGCCTTCCTGGCACTCCGGTCCGATCACACAGGGTGAACCGGCAGTCAGCGAATGCGCCGGCTCGCAGATCCCTTGGAGACAATCGAGACCGGGCCTGCAGGGGAGCTCGGTGCAGGCCTCGCCCACGCCCTGCCCAGTCGGGATCCCGCTCCCAGGAGGCTCGGCGTTGCCATTGAAGTGCTGCGGATCGGAGAGCAGCTCGCTGCAGCCCACCGCGCCGACGCCCCCCAAGCCGAGCCCGAACGACGCCAACCATCCCAAGCGAGAAGCCATCTTGCCGAGATGGTAATCCCGCAAGCCGGGACAAATCCAACCGTCCCGTGGGCCAGGCTCCCGTCCTTCAGGCGTAACGCACGACCGAAATCACCGGGTACCCCTCGAGACGCGCCCGCCCCTCGAGGCCGGCGAGCTCGATGACGAAGGCAAAAGCGTGGACGTTCGCGCCCTGGCGCTCGACCAGTTCGGCCGCCGCGGCGGCCGTGCCACCGGTCGCCAGAAGATCGTCGACGATCAACACCTCACTGTCCTCGACCAGCGCATCACGGTGCATCTCCAGCTCGGCCTCACCGTACTCGAGTGAGTAGGAGACTCGATCCGTGCTCGACGGCAACTTGCCGGCCTTGCGCACCGGCACGAAGCTGGCGTTGAGCCGCGCGGCCAGCGCGCCGCCGAAGATGAAGCCACGCGACTCGACGCCCACCACGGCCGAGATGTTTTCACCCACGAAGCGATGGGCGATGGCGTCGAGCACGATGTGGAAACACCGCGGCGAGGCGAGCAGCGGCGTGATGTCGCGAAACAGGATGCCGGGCGAAGGGAAATCGGGGACCGAGCGAATGTGGCTGAGGATGTAGTCGAGGGTGTCGGTATCTCCCGGTCCCACCAACGAGACACCCGCCTCGACGCGTTCTCCTTCGGTCGCGCCGCGTGGCGTCGGCAAAGCACGGGCAGGGAGAACTGCGTTGGGACGTTTTCGCTGGGCCATCGTGGCGATGCTAACTCAGAGCGGGCGCCCTTCCGAGGCGCAAGCGTCGACCAAGAGCTGCGCGTCACCTTCCAGGTGACTGGACCACAAATCGAGCACGAGCGGGGTGACCCCGATCACCCCCTCGTCGAAGGCCTCGGTGTCGCTGCCCGGAGCATCTGCGTGCGCCACTTCGCCGTCGGAGCCACCGATCCAGTAGTAGTCGCGCCCGCGAGGATCCTGGCGCCGAACCAGACCGCCCGGATAGATCCGACGGCCCAGGCGGGTAGCCCGCACGGTCCATTCGCGGCCCTCGGGAACGTTCACGTTGAACAGCCGGCCTCCCACGAGGCCCGACTCGAACAGCCCGCGCGCAAGCCGGCTGCAGGCCACCGCCGCCGCGCTCGCATCGGCCCGTCGGCACGCCGACACGGCGAGAGAGGGAAAGCCCTGGAGCGCCCCCTCGCGCGCGGCAGCCACCGTCCCGCTGTAGAAGACGTCGACGCCCAGGTTGGGGCCGTGGTTCATGCCACTCACCACGAGATCGGGGCGCCGCGGCAGCACGCCGTCGGCGTTCAGCGCTACGTACACGCTGTCGGCCGGCGTGCCGTCGACCGCATAGACACCGGGCTCGTGTTCGCGGAGCCGCAGCGGTCGATTCAGACTGAGCGAGTGGCTCGACGCGCTCTGCTCGCTCTCGGGCGCGCACAGCACCACATCGGCCCATTCGAGCAGCGCCAGCCGCAGGCCCTGGATGCCGCCCGCGTGGTAGCCGTCATCGTTCGAAAGCAGGACGAGAGGTCGCACGACTCAGCTCTAGACGATGCCCACCGCCTTGGCCATCCCCAGAGGCCACCCGTGCGCGCAGGAGTGGCGCTGGTTGCGCCCCGCTGGCTGGCAGGTTGACGGGACGCATCATTCCGCGCTGCGCTTGGTTGGTTCATGAACGAAGGATCGGGGCGCGGACCGGGGACACCGGCGGAGTGGACACAGGGCGGTGCGTTCTCGCCTCCTCTGGAGACCGAGCTCGAGCTCTGCCAGCTGGTGAATGAAGCGCTCGGACGGTTCGGGGTAAGCGGTCGTGTCTCGATCGAGGGGCGCGAGATCCGGCTCGACCTGGGCGGTCGACGCTCCCGCGCCGCTCTCCCTGGCTGGCTGGACCACTGGCCACGCTTGGACGACACGATTCGCAAACACCGCGCGACCGAGCTGGCCCGTCAGCTGGCGCAGTCGCGGTCGCTCGACAGCGTCCGCAGCGGCGCCCAGCGCTCGCCCAACTGGACCTGGCTGGTCGCGGGGCTCTCGGCTCTGGTGCTCGGCGGCGCCGCGTACCTCTGGCTCTCGCCGCGCAGTCAGGCATCGGCACCGCCACCGACCGCCGCGCCCGTCACGGATGCGGCCCGCGAGCGTGAAGCCCGCAACGCTCGGGTTTGTGAGGACACCCGAGCGCGCGTGCTGCGCGGCGCAACCGTCGGGACGACGGAAACCGACGGCTGGGTGGTCGAAATCTGGGGTATGCAACGCGGCGGCGAAGCGCTCCTCGCTGCAGCTCCGGCGCTTGGACAATTCGTCGAGGATCCCGCGCGCGCGGGGGGCAGCCAGTTCATCTGGAAAGACGAGCCCGAGCTCGCCAAGGTGATCGACTCTTCGACCCGCGTCACCGTCAGCGACGATCCCGTCTCCGGCAGCGCTGGACGCCCGATTCCCGCGTTGCGCGTGACCTTTCACGGCAACTTCGTCGAGCCGTACTTCGATCCCGAGCAGCGCTCGCGCTTCTACCATATCGCCAACGGACTGGCCGCCGCCCTGCAGCTCACCCACGTGGGCGTCTACGCGCGTTGCGAGGCGGGCCGGACGCACCACTTGGGCTCGTGGTTCCGCGGACTGGACGACGGTGGGGCCACGGTCGCGCTCCTCTATTCGCTCGGCACCTACGCCGAGCCTCCGCACTTGGCCGGTGCCTTCCTGCACGCACCGGGGGAAGCCGCGTTGGATCGCTCGGTCGCGCTCGAGAACATCGAACGTGCTTCGACTCGCGCCGATCGCTCGCTTCTCGCTGGTGTGCTCGGCCGACAGAGCGCCATGATCACCGGCAAGCGCGGCGACGGGGTCGTGATCACCTTCCCCTTCCGCGACGGCCACCGCGCCTCACGCGCCAGTCGCGAGCTGGCTCGCCTGCTCACCCTCAACTCGGACTGAGCAGGCCTCGACGGATCCGCGAATTTTCCCTCGCCGCGGGGTGTTGCCAGGGCCCCCGACCTGACTATATTCGCCGAACTGCCCGGCAGTTCAGCCGAACCTCGGTCAGCCTCAGCGGGAATAGCTCAGTTGGTAGAGCGCGACCTTCCCAAGGTCGATGTCGTGGGTTCGAGTCCCATTTCCCGCTCCGTAGCTCCTCTGGATGGCGCGCGTTGGCCCCCGACCGCAACTTGCCGCCGACCAGCCTGCTTCCTATCGTTGCGTCGATGTCCGACGATTCATCCCTCCGCGCAGCATTCGAACGCTTCGACTCCGATGCCAACGGCTACATCGACGAAGCCGAGTTCGGCGCGCTGGCCCAAGCCCTCGGAGCCACCCTCTCCCCCGCCCAGGTCGCTGTCGCCTTCTTGGCCATGGATGTGAACGGGAACCGCCGCGTCGAGTACGGCGAGTTCCGTGCCTGGTGGACCCAGCACCACCCCAGCCGCGGCTGAGCCACACGGGGTCCTAGGCTCGGATCAGCGGCCCTCGGGACGCCTCCTCACAATCTCCACCCGCACGTTCCTCTCGCTGATCTAGCAAGGGAGTGTGCGACGATGGTTCGACCTCCAACGCTGGCGCTACGGCATCGCGGCGCTGACGGCCTGCCTCGGTCTGGGCACCCTACCCGCCTGGTACTGCGGTCGCGATGCGGGAGGCTGGTACGACGGTGACCCCGAGCTCCAGCTCGGCTTGGCGCGTACGCTGGTCGACTTCGAGCAGGGTGACGCCCAAGCCTTCGAGCGTCGATCCAAGGATCGCTTCGTCGGCGAGTGGGCCCTGGTTACCCACCAAATGACGGCGCTGGGGTTGGCCCAGTTGTGCCTCACGCACCCCGAGTGGAAGGAGCAGCTGCTCCCCGCGATCGGTCGCGCGGCCACGATGTCCTTTCGCCCGGAGATGCGCGACTTCGGAACCGAGGCCTGGGGAGAAGACGCGCTCGCCACGCTCGCCTCCAGTCATGGTCATGCCTACCTCGCCTATTCGGCCCTTGCCGTGGGCATGGCGCGAGTCGTCGGTGCGCCGCTCTCGCCGACTCTGATCGCTCAGCACGACGCGCTGATCGCCGCCTACGAGCGCCGGCTGCTCGCCTCGCCCACCGGGCTCATCGAGACCTACCCACACGAGGCGTACCCAACCGACGTGGCTGCTGTCGCGGGCGCCATCGCCGTCCACGGACGCGCGACCCACGAGGATCATGGCAAGGTCCTCGAGCAGTGGGCGCGGCTCGTGCGGAGCCGCCAGCTAGACGCCACGAGCGGCCTGGTGATCCAAAGAATGGGCGCGACCGACGGCGCCCCCCACGATGCGCCCCGCGGCTCGGGCACGGGCCTCGCTGCCTATTTCGCAGGGTTTGCCGATCGCCAATTGGCTCAGGAACTGAGCAGCGCGACCTTGGCACACGAGCGTAGCTGGCTCGGCTTCTCCGGCATCCGCGAGTACGCCGAAGGTCATACCGGCACGGGGGACATCGACAGCGGCCCGGTCGTGCTGGGCGTTTCGGTCTCGGCGACCGGCTTTGCGCTGGCACTCGCCCGCGCCCACCGAGAGCGCGACACCTTCGTGCGGCTCTACCGCACCACCGAGCTGTTCGGGCTCTCGAATTGGCGCGACGACCGGCTGCACTTCGCAACCGGAGGCCCCATCGGCAACGCCCTCTTGCTCGCCTTCCTCACCTCGGGCCCGGAGATCGCGCCGTGACCGAGCAACTGCATACCTCACCTGACGGCACCCGAACCACGAGGCGAGGCTGGACCGGCCCGCTGATCTGGCTCGGCCTGCTCACCGCCGCCGTGATCTCCCAGCGGCTCTTCGCTCGAGCGGGCTCGGGGATCGTGACTCCCGAGAGCGTCGCGAGCGTGCGCATGCTCCTGCTCGGGGCAACCGCCCTGACCCTGCGTCTGATCGTGATCTTCGGGCTGCCCTTCTGGCTGGGATGGCGCGTGGGCCACTGGCTGGTCGATCGGGCTTCGTCACGAGCGCGTCCAGACCAGCCCTGAGCGGTACGTCGTGGGCCTAGGCCCGTCGCTTCACGCTACTCGCCGCCTCACCCTGCCTTCCATTTCACTCTGCCTTCCGTGCCGAGTGGACGATACGCCTTACGCGGCACGAATTTCGCGGCGTAGGGGTCCCACACGACATCCGGACGAGGCTCCGCCGACTTCTCGATGGTGGCGCTCCACCCTTCCCAGACCCATCTCGAGAGGAGTGCCAACGCCTGCCTCTCGATAGCCTCCCGGGCCTTCTCCTCGCCCCACCAAAGCGTGACCCGGAGCGCCTTGGCGTCCTCGTCCCGTCGAACTCGAACATGAGCGATACCACCCCCGCATCGGTGGTTAGCTTCGAGCACGACCTCTCGGGCGGTCTTCCGCCGGAGCACATCGAGGTCTTTGAAGTTGTCGGGATCAGCCACGTCTGTGTCCATGCTCCCAGCCCCTCTGAGGGGCAAAGGGGGGCTGATCTTGGGTGTCACAGCACCTGGGGTGCGAATTACGCTTACGCCCCGCAACCCCTTCTCCGACCGCTTGCGACCCCGTGGGTGACCCTGCGCAGCTCGTCGGCGGCGCGGGGCGGTTGGCTCGGTGACCGTGCACATCGCGTCGGCGGCACGGCGCGGTGGGGTCGGTGGCACCGCGTGGTTGGGTCGGTGGCACGGCGCGGTGGGGTCGGTCGCACGGCGCGGTTAGGTCGGTGGCTCGGCGCGGTGGGGTCGGTGGCACGGCGCGGTGGGGTCGGTGGCACCGTGCGTTAGGGACGGTGCCTGCCCTCGATCGCCTGGATACCCGGCTGCAGTCAGCTGGATTCCCGATGGAATGGGGCACCCCGGCGACTCTCGGCAGGTACCCGGCCAACTGCGCTCCCGTCGGTGGCACCTGGCCCCCATCAGGTCGTCGCGGGTCACGGTTGGCCCCGACCGGCGTCACGGTAGGCCTCACCAGGGGA
>DATIDO010000271.1:0-3069 GCA_035456245.1 Polyangiaceae bacterium | reverse complement strand
AGCCGCCAGCCGGCACCGAGGAAGATTTGGCTGCAGGCGTGGCCTTCGTCCCAGTGATGGTGAAGGGCTTTGGGCAGGGCGATCTCGTGGTCGAGGAGCGCTATCCGACGCAGGTGGGGTCCGACTTCCAGTCGCTCGAAGCGCGCGCCGCCATCACCGACTACTTGAAGAGCGGTGCGGCCAGTCCCGCCGAGCGGACTCAGCTCCAGAAGATCTTGGAGTTGGGCACCGCGCTCAGCGACGGCGCCGACAACGAGAGCAAGCTGCGGCGCGAGCAGGCCGAGCTCGAGAAGGCGAGCCGCGAGACGCGCCTGAGCATCGAGGCGATCGAAAAGAACCCGCAAGCGGCCGCGTTGCGCGCCGAGCTGACCGAGC
This sequence comes from Polyangiaceae bacterium, assembly GCA_035456245.1. Lineage (GTDB taxonomy): Bacteria > Myxococcota_A > Polyangia > Polyangiales > Polyangiaceae > NIC37A-2. The sequence continues at coordinate 2,694 of DATIDO010000271.1, read as the reverse complement.
GGCTGCGCAAGACGACGGCTCGTCTCGATCAGATCACCAAGGAGCTGGTCACCATTGGCCTGCGGCGCAGCGAGAACGAAGTGCGCATGAAGCAGGCGGTCGAAGGCCTGTACGTGCCGCCGCCCGATCGGCGCCCTGGCGCGGGAGCTGCGCCGGCTTCGCCGGCTTCGCCGGCGGGAGCTGCGCCAGGGGGACTGCCGGGGGGACTGCCGAAGAAGTGAGGACTTCGCGAAGTCCCTAACGAAGCATGTAGGTGTGGGTGGTCAAAAGTTGGCCGCCCCACGAAAGTAGCTCGATCCTACGCTGACGAGAGCGGGTGCCGGGGCATCCGTTCGACTCACCCAGGGAGAGCGCCATGCGTGAAGATCGTGAGTTTCAGCGTCGTCCGGGACGACATGCGGTGCGGGGAACGTGTCAGATCGTGCGCGAGAGTGACTTTCGACTCGTCGCCGATCGAATCGAGAACCTGTCGAGCTGGGGCATGCTGGTCGGCCCAGCCGATCCGGTCACCACGGGCGAGCGCGTCTACGTGAGCTTTCAGCTGCCGGGCACGACCGAGTGGTTCGATGCCATGGCGGTCGTAACGCGCGTCGTTCACGGTCGTCGGCCCCGCGAGATCACGCGCAAGCTCGGGCTCGAGTTCGTCGAGCTCTCCCACTTCGATCAGTATCGGCTTCGCAAGGCGCTGCGTGCCGCTCCGCCGGCTCCGCCTGGTTCGCGTCCCGGCCGCCGCAACACGAGCTTCAGCTTGGCTGCACTGTCCCTCTGAGTCATTCGGAGGGCTTGTCCCTCTGAGTGCATTCGGAGGGCTCTCGAGGGGAGCCTGCAACCTGGGAGGGTCCGTCTGCGGGCTTGTCTCAGCGGGTGCCGAAACGGGGGAGGGCGCCGCAGGGCCGCGCCGCAATCCGTTCGCGCAACCTGGGAGAGGGTCCGGCATCAACCTGGGAGGGCTCCTGAGGGGCCCTTTTCCGGGCGGACGTGCGTTCGCCGCCGGCGGAGCCCTGGCCGCCAGGGCAGCGCGCTGGTGGGCATCAACCTGGGAGGGGGCCTCCATCAACCTGGGAGGGGTTGGGGCAGCGCTTTCTGGGGGGAAAGCTGCGCGGGGCCGTAGTTCGGTGGTTGGGTGGAGCAGGGTGTGGGCGGATTGGGCCGTGGTAGCGGAATCATGCGGCTGGGCTGGAGAAGGTGCGCACTCGTTGCGGGGTTGTGCGCGTCGGACTTCAAGGTTCCGGGCCTGCTGCTGCTCTTGGTTGCTTTTGGGGTTTTACCAGCGGTGAAGCATTCTTGTTGGCTGGAATGGGAGCGCTTTTAACCAACGACTTCGGCTAGTTGCGAGTTTGTGCCCTGGGCTCCCTCGTGCAAGAGAAGGCAAGTCGTCGGCTTTCTCCCAGGTTGAGGTTCGGGAGCTGAGGGCGGGGCTTGGTCTTCGGTCGAACGGGACATCCATGAAACTCTTTCACTCTCGCGAACTCTCACAGAAGCAGACGCTCGCGCGACGCACTTTCTTGAAGGCGCTCGGCATCGGCATCGCCGCGCCGCTGGCGTTCAAGATGTCGCGGCTCGCGGTGGCCCAGTCGGCCGAACCGATCAAGCGACTCTTTCTCTTCTACCTGCCCCACGGAGCGCCCATCGAGCATTGGGACGTTTCCGAGGACCTGGCGCTCGACGCGAACGGCATCGGCATGCTGAAGCCGCTCGAGCCCTACAAGCAGTACCTCACGGTCATGCGCGGCGTGAGCAATGTGGTGATGGACAACCACGATGCCATTCGCTCGGTCTTCACCGGTAAGGACGAGAGCCCGTCGATCGATTTCCATATCGCCAGTGCGCTCGGCGTCACCCCGCACGTTCTCGGTGTGCGCAATTTCTGGCCTGGTTCGACGTCGCTCAGCAACGACGCCAAGCTCATCAATCACGGCGGTTGGGTGGTGCCGGTCCAGAACCCGTTCGACGCCATGAACGACATGTTCGAGGGTATCGGCGCGGCCGACGCGCCTCAGGGGGTCGACGAGCTGCAGTTCCGCAACGAGGCGCTCGACCTGAGCATCGGCGAGCTCGAGGCCATGCAGAAGGGCGTGACCGAGCTGACGACCGAGAAGAACAAGCTGCAAGTGCACCTCGAGTCGCTACGTGCGCTGAAGGGGGCCGGAGTGGGCACGCTGGGCTGCGACGCGCGTCCCGACGAGGCCATGCCGTCGGCGTTGGCCATGCAAGGCAAGGACGCGCAGGCGGACGCCAACGTGGGCCTGTCGCTCGATGGTCACCTCGAGGTGGCTGCCCAGGCCATCCGCTGTGGCACGGCGCGTGTGGCGTCGCTGCAGATCTTGCACGCCAACGCTCAGGTGCCGATGAATTTCGAAGGCGGCCCCGGCTACGCCAAGAACCACCACGATCCGCTTTCGCACTCGAGCGATACGGCCGGTGGCGCCGAGTTCGCCATGACCCAGCAGTGGTTCTATTCGCGCTTGGCCGAGAAGTTCCTGGCAGCGCTGGACGTGCCGGATCCGCTCAACGCGGGCAGCACCGTGCTGGACAACACCATCGTGCTCACCAGCAGCGAGATTTGCGATGGCGCCAACCACAACTCCAAAGCTGGCGAGCTTTGGATGCGCGACAACGGAGGCCGCCAGACCTTCTTGCCGTCGGTCATCATCGGCAAGGGCGGTGGGTTCTTCAAAGGCAACCAAGTGGTGA
>DATIDO010000270.1:0-3570 GCA_035456245.1 Polyangiaceae bacterium | reverse complement strand
CTCGCTCTTCTCCTCGAAGTCGGCGGTCAGGGTGATGAGCTCGGCCGTCAGCGAGACGATCTCTCGTTTCTGCTCGACCATCGCGGCCGCGACGTCGTCGCCGCTGCCACCGCTGATCACGCCGTCGGGGCGAGCGACCGTGCCGTCGAGCGCCACCACCGTCACGCCGGGGTGAGCGGCCGCGTAGCTCACGGCGGCGTGAGCCGAGTCGGCCAGCAGGGCTTCGCCAACCAGGGCCTGCACCAGCGCGGAGTCTTCCGGCGCGTAGCCGAGACGATCTGCCACCCGGCCCAGAATGCCTTCGGCCTCGGTGAAGGCGCGAGCGCCAGCCACGTAGGGCGGGTGCTTGGGCACCACGTGACCGCGGCCCTTCCCCGTACCCTTCAGCTCTTCGAGCAGCTCGAGGCCCTTCTCGGGATCGGCCACGACCACGTACTGCAGGCGCTCGCCGAGCAAGCCGACGAAGGCCGCCGTCAGCTCGGCCGGCGCATCGATCCGATCGGCGACCAGGCCGAGCACGCCCGGATCGCCCTTCTTCAACAGCGCGCGGGCGCCCTGACCGACGCCTTCCAGGCGGCGATGCAGGTCTTCCAGAACGCGCAGGCGGTTGCGCTTCAGGCCCAGGTCGTTCTTGGCCGCATCGGCGGCGCGCTCCACGTCGAGGCGACGGGCGCGCAGATCGGCCAGCTCCTTCTCGAGCTCGGCGCGCTCACCCTGGGTCAGCTCCTTGCCGGCAGCTGCCTCGGCCACGCTGGTCTCCAGCGCGCGCAGGCGGGCGGAGAGCGAATCGAGCTCGCCGGTGCTGGCTTCGCGCTCGCTGGACAGGTTCTCCAGACGAATCTCCGAGTCGACACGGCGCGAGGCCAGGCCGTCGAGGCGAGCTTCGCCTGCGGCGAGCTGAGCCTGGGCCTCGGAGATGGTGCGGCGTACCGCGTCCACGTCGTTCTGCGCCTGAGCTTCCTCGTGACGCAGGACCTCGAGGGCCTCGTCCTCCTGCTGGGCGTCGGCCAAGCGGGCCTCTTCGTCTGCGGAGAGGGCGGCCAGGCGAGCCTGGATGCTGGCCTCTTCCGAGTCGAGGTCGGCGATGCGGGACTCTGCCTCTTCCTGGCCACGAGCTGCGCTCTGCAGCTTCTCTTCCAGGTGGGCGATGCGGTCCTTGGCGCGCTGGTTCTCCGACTGCAGGGCGCTCACCTGGTTGTCGGCGGCGAAGGCGCGCTTGCTCGTCTGATCGGTGCGCGACTCGATCAGGAAAGCGGCTTCCCGCACCCCGCTGAGCTCGCCTTCGGCGTCTTCCAGCCGGGTGCGCACGGCAGTGAGCTGCTCACTGGCCGATTCCAGGCCCGTCTTGTGGACGCGCTCGATGACCGTCAGCTCCAGGTAGTGGTGCGACGAGTCGTGCAGAACCAGATCTTCCAGCTCGGCGCGGTGGGCCTTGTAGCGCTCGGCCTTGGCGACCTGGCGCTGCAGCGCGACGCTGGTGCGCTCGATTTCGCGGACGATGTCGCTGATGCGCGCGAGATTTTGCTGCGTCAGCTCCATCTTGCGCTCGGCCTGCTTGCGGCGCGTCTTGTACTTGGTGACGCCGGCGGCCTCTTCGATGAACAGGCGGCGGTCCTCGGGGCGGGCCGAGACGATCTGGCCGATGCGGCCCTGCTCGACGATCGAGTAGGCCTTGGTGCCGACGCCGGTGCCCAGGAAGAGCTCGGTGATGTCGCGCAGACGCACCTGGGTGCGGTTGATCAGGTACTCGCTCGTTCCGTCACGGAAGAGTCGGCGAGTGACGGCGATCTCGGGGTAGTCCCGGTATTCGAGGGGCAGGGTGGCCGCATAGTGCGGATCCGTGTTGTCGAAGGTCAGGGTGACTTCGGCCAGGCCGCTGGCCGGACGGCTGTCGGAGCCATTGAAGATCACGTCCTCCATGGCGCGACCGCGCAGGTGCTTTGCGCTCTGCTCGCCCATGCACCAACGGATGGCGTCGACGATGTTGGACTTACCGCAACCGTTCGGTCCGACGATGCCGATCACGTCGTGGTCGAAATGGATGACCGTCCGTTCGACGAACGACTTGAACCCACAGATTTCGAGCTTCTTGATATGCATCTAGAACCCCTGAGGCCCAGGGCCTCCTCGTTCTCGGCGGGACGTCCTCTCGAAGAGGTGCATTCCCTGGGAAACCCCACACCGACCGAGCTTTGCAGCTGAATCAGGCTGAGTCAGCGGAAAACCGACCGGATGGGTCGAGTTGGCGAGCTTGAGGCTCGGCTCGAGCGGGCAAGAAACCCGCAGAAGCGAACGTCACCGCACGTCACGTATGGCAACGACCCGTAGAACAGGCACATACGACGCTGAACGGATGGGTACAAGCAAGAAATGAGATATGGTCACCTAACATCGCGGACTGACCCGATAATTTCGTTCAGCGAGCAAGGCTGTTCAGGGGTCGATCAGGCGGCCGAGAGAGCCATGCCGCACGCCTGCTCAGGGGCCGGCCGGGCGGACGGGGGAGGGCACGGTGGCGGCACAGTTGTTGGGGCGTCCGAGGGGCCAGGGTACGGGCGAGGGTGGACGGGATCGGACGGATGAGCGGCAGGTGAGGAGCGGGGGCCGCCGAGGGTGACGGGCGAGGCTGGGGTGGAAAGCCGGGTGGATGGCCGTTTGGGAGGCCGTTTGGGAAGCAGGGCGGCGAGTGGCGAGCGGCGCGGTCGAAGCGTAGAGCTGTGCGGAGCGCCGTTGGGTTGACATCTCGGCCTGCGGACCCCAATTGGCAGCACCCAATTCGAGCCATGACCTACGAATATCTCTGCCAAGCCTGCGGCCACCACTGGGAAGCACAGCAGTCGATCAAGGAAGATCCCCTGCGTGATTGCCCGAAGTGCGGCAAGCCCGAGGCCAAGCGTCAGATCTCGCAGGGTGCCGGGTTCATCCTGAAGGGCGGCGGTTGGTACTCCGACCTCTACAGCTCGACCGGCAGCAAGAAGTCCGGTGACTCGGGCGGCGGTTCGGACTGAGCCACACGCTTCACTAACGGTTGCCCGACCGTAGCCGGTCGACTGAATCAGCCCGGCTGATCGCTAGCCTTTCCGGGTCGAGCCCCTCCGAGCCGTGCCGCCGGCCCTTCTGTTCGGTTGAACGGGCGCCTATCGTGTTCGCGACGACTGGGAGGCCGTCGATGGCGAGCACGAAGGGGAAGAATGTGTCCGGGGCGGCTGCCAAGCCGTCGAAGGCCAAGCCGTCGAAGGTGACGTCGAAGACGGCCTCGAAGAAGGCGCCAGCCAAGAAGGGTGCGGCCAAGAAGCCCGCGCACAAGGCACCCGCCGCGGGTCCTGCCTGTGTGCTCGCTGGTGGAGCACACCGTTTCGAGGTGAAGCGGGGCCTGCTGAGCCGGCTGGCCATGGAGTGGTCCTACGTGGTGCGCAGTCGCCATCGTTGGGCCGAATCGGAGGCCGAGGTGGAGCGCCTTTCCAGCCAAGCGCGCGCCGATCTGGGGCGCCTGGGCGTAGGGGCCGAGGAGCTCGAGAAGCTGGCGCGCTGCCGAATCGTCGAGGTGCAGCTCGACTACGCGAACGAGAG
>DATIDO010000269.1:0-3752 GCA_035456245.1 Polyangiaceae bacterium | reverse complement strand
ATGGCGCCGAGGTCGTGCTCACGCCCGAAGAGCACCAGATGGAAGGAGCCATCGAAAAGGCCCGGCAAATCGCGGCCGAGACGCCGCTGTCGTTCACGCCGCAACAGTTCGAAAATCACGCCAATCCAAGCGTCCATTTCCACACCACCTCCCAGGAAATCTTGCACGCCTTGGCGGGAGAACCGGTGCACGCGTTCGTGGCCGCCGTGGGCACCGGGGGCACGATCAGCGGGGTCGGTCGTGCCCTGCGCGAGCAATATCCCGACTGCCGCGTGATCGCGGTCGAACCCGAGTCGTGCGCGACGATTTCGCGCGGCGAGCGGGGTCCCTCGAAGATCCAAGGCATTGCCGCTGGCTTCGTGCCCCAAAATTACGACCCGAGCGCCGTGACCCAGGTGCGCACCGTAACCGATGAGCTCGCCTACCAGACCAAGCTCGACTTGGCGCGGCGCGAGGGGCTATTGGTCGGGCTGAGTTCTGGCGCAAATGTCGCCGTGGCGCTCGAGCTTGCGCGCGAGCTGGGCGAGGGCAAGAACGTGGTGACCATGTTGTGCGACACTGGCGAGCGCTATTTCAGTCTCGATGAGTACTTCAACTCCTGAGCGCGAAGCGCTCCAGCAACGGTCGGCGCTCGTCGTCGGCGTGGGCGGCCTCGGCTGCCCCGCTGCGCTCGCGCTCGTCGAGTCGGGCGTCGGCCGGCTGATCTTGGCCGACGACGATGTGATCGATGCGACCAACCTGCCGCGGCAAATTCTCTACCGAGACGCCGACGTGGGTCGGGACACGGCCTGCGTGGCGCGCGAACGGCTGCTCGAGGCCGGCGCGACCGACGTCGTGGTGACGGGCAGTCGGCTCTTGCCCGAAAACGCGCGCGAGTTGGTCGAGCGCGCCGACGTGGTGGTCGAGGGCTCCGACAACTTCGCCACCAAGTTCCTCACCGCCGACGCCTGCCATCTGGGGGGTCGTCCCGTCGTCCACGGTGCCGGCATCCGCTTGCACGGGACCGCGCTCTCGGTCGGCACCCACGGCGCGCCCTGCTACCGCTGCCTGTTCGAGGACGTGCCGCTGGGCGCTCAGCCCAACTGCGCGTCCGCCGGCGTGCTGGGCCCCGTGGTCGGTCTGCTGGGCGCGCTCATGGCCGATCTGGCGCTCGATCTGCTGCTGGCCGACGAGTCGCGTGCCGCCCAGCTGCACAGCTACGACGCGCGCCGGGACGAGCTGCGTCGGATCTCCCTCCACGCGCGCCACGACTGCCCGCTGTGCGGCCCGGACGCCACCATCCTCGACCTGGACGAGGCCCGCTACTACGAACCCACCTGCGCCGCGCGCTCGCGGCTGGTCCACTGACCCCCCTTCTTGCGGCGCTGGACGCCGAAGCACCCCAAACCCCACCAAACGAGAAAGAATCGCCATGGCCGTTACCGTTCGTATCCCCACCCCCCTGCGCACTTTCACCGGCGGCAACGAAGCCGTGAAGCTCGAGGGCAAGAACGTGCGCGAGCTCGTCGACAACCTCGAGGCTGCTCACCCTGGCATCAAGGAGCGCCTGATCGACGAGAAGGGCGCCGTGCGCCGCTTCGTCAACCTCTACCTCGGCGAGGAAGACATCCGTTTCCTCGATGGCCTCGACACCGAGCTGTCGGGCAACGAGGAGCTGAGCATCGTCCCCGCCATCGCCGGCGGCCGCTGAGAAGTACCGATGAGTGATCGCTTCGCGCGTCAGCGCATCCTCGAGGAAGTCGGAGACGCAGGGCAGGCTCGACTCGAGCAGGCCGTACTGCGTCTGGGACAGGTAGATCCCATCGCGGCACGCGCCGCGCGGGCCTACGGCCTGGGCCTGGGCTTCGCCGACGTGCAGCACGACGACTCGCTCGGTCAGCCGAGCTTCGTCCACGCGGAGCATTTCCGTCACCTGGCGCCGCGCGGTTGGGCCCAGGGCGCCCACTTGGCGCTCGGCCGCGCGCGCGAGGTGCTCGGTCTCGACCGGGGAGGCGTTCGATGAACGTGCTCCGCCGCTCCCGACGCCTCGACTCGGTGATCGATGGCATCGGCAACACGCCGCTGCTGCGCCTGCACAAGGTGGCCGCCCACCTGCCCGGCGTGGAGATCTACGTGAAGCTCGAGTTCGCCAACCCCGGCGGCTCGGTGAAGGATCGACCTGCGCTGCGCATGATGCTCGACGCCATCGCCGATGGCCGGCTCACCACCGACAAAATCCTGATCGACGCCACCAGCGGCAACACCGGGGTGGCCTACTCGATGATCGGTGCGGCCATGGGCTACCGCATCAACCTGGTGATGCCGAAGAACGTCACGAAGGCGCGCAAGGACATCACCCAGGCCTATGGAACCGAGCTGATCTTCAGCTCGCCCATGGAAGGCTCCGACGGCGCCATCCGCCTGGTGCGCAAGATCGTCTCGGAGAATCCGGACAAGTACTTCTACCCGGACCAGTACTCGAACCCCTCCAACCCGCGCGCCCACTACCTGGGCACGGGCCAGGAGATCCTGGATGCGCTGGGCGATCGCATCACCCATTTCGTCACGTCGCTCGGCACCAGCGGTACGGCGATGGGCACCACGCGCCGCCTGCGCGAGCACCACCGCAAAATCCACTGCGTGGCGGCCGAGCCTGCCGAGGCCATGCACGGCCTGGAGGGACTCAAGCACATGGCCTCCAGCATCGTGCCCAACATCTACGATCCGACGTTGCCCGACGAGATCATGCCCATCACCACGGAAGAGGGTTGGGACATGTCGGACAAGCTGGCCGAGCAGGAAGGGCTCTACGTCGGTCACTCGTCGGGCGCCAACGTGGCCGCGGCCGTCAAGCTCGGTGAGCGCGCGCAGCGCGAGCAGGGCGGCGGCGTGATCGTCACCGTGGCCTGCGATCGCAGCGATCGCTATTTCCAGCCCATGAAGTGGGAGAAGAAGTACACGTGGTGACCCCCGCGACTACGCCCTGGATCCATGGCCACGTGCGCGTGCAGCGCGCGGTGCTGAACGAAGTGGAGCGAGCCGCGCGCGAGGCCTACGCCCGCGACGAGGAGGCTTGTGGCTACCTGGAAGGTCCGCTGGATCAGCCGCTCTTGGTGGATCGCGCGGTCGAGCTGGAGAACCTGGCCAACAAGTACCACCGCATCGATCCCGAGAATCACCCACGCACCGGGCGCACGTACTTCAAGATCAACGGGCTCAAGTTCGAGAAGGCCATCAGCGCAGCGGCCGAGGCCGGGCGCGCGGTGAAGATCTTCTTCCACTCGCACCTCGACGTGGGCTCCTATTTCTCGGCCGAAGACGCGGCCAGCATGACGATGGGTGGTAATGAGCCGACCTTCCAGCTCGCCTATCTCGTCACGGCGATCGATCAGGGCGTAGTCACGGCACACCGAACGTTCGTGTGGAGCACGACCGAGCTCGCGTTCGTCGAGGCGCCTTTCGAGATCGTGGACTGACTCTAGCGGCGAGCAGCGGCGATCCAGCGCCGACGGCGGTGAGCAACGCCGAGCAAGCTTCGACCGGTGGCGAACCGCAACGACGGCGGCGGCAGGCAACGCCGACCAAGCTTCGACCCGGGCCTGCGCGGGATGTTTCGCCTGCGTGTCTTCACTTCTGCATCCCTCGAGGCCCATGCGGGGCGTCAGACGGGGCAAAGGGGAACCGCTTTCGGCCGCTTAGCCGGTGTGATGAGCGGATGAGGATGATTCCTCTCCGCTAGAAATATTTCAGCGCAGACACCAAGCGCAATCGAT
>DATIDO010000268.1:0-5416 GCA_035456245.1 Polyangiaceae bacterium | reverse complement strand
TCGCCGGAGGGCTGCTCTGGGCTGGCCTGGGCGCGGCGGCGGTCGGTTGTGGCCTGATTTGTATCCTCTGGTCCGCTCCGGCGCGGGCGCTCTTCTCTTACTTGCGAGGCCGCGGCGGTCGCATGGCCGAGCGGGTTCCCGCATTCGAACGCGCCTACGAAAGCCTGCGCGTGGTCGCCAGCCCGGCCGCGTTGGTCTGGCCGACGATTCTGTCGGTGGTCGGTTGGGGAGCCGAGGGCGTGGCCTTGCACGTCCTGCTCGATGGCTTCGGTCAGGCACCGGCGCTGCCGCTCTCGATCTTCTTCTATGCGACGGCCACCCTGGCCGGTGCGCTGATCCCGGTGCCCGGTGGACTCGGCGTGGTGGAAGCCATGTTCCAATCCCAACTGGTGGAGCTGGGACACGTCGCCGAAGGCCCTGCCACGGCTGCCATGCTGATGATTCGCTTCGCCACGCTGTGGTGGGCGGTGATCGTCGGCTTCTGCTCGCTCGCGATCCTGCGCAAGCGGTTCCCGCACTTGCTACGCGAGACCGGGGCCGAAGGGCAGCCGACCACCTAGCGCGCCCCAGGCGACGCGTAAGTCTTCGGGAAGCGGAGCCTCGAAGCGCAGGAAGTCCCCCGTCGTCGGGTGGACGAAACCCAGCACGCCAGCGTGCAGCGCCTGGCGCCCGAGCTGGCGGGCCACGTCGACGGCTTGCCCGCTGCCGCGCAGGCCCCCGTAGAGCTCGTCGGCCAAGAGCGGCGTGCCACGATCGACCGACAGGTGCACTCGGATCTGATGAGTGCGCCCCGTCTCCAGCCTGCACTCGATCGCGGCCGCCTGGCCCCCGAGCAGCGACTCGATCTGCCGCACATGAGTGACGGCCCGCTTCCCCTGCACCACGCGCGAAGTGAAGCGAAGTCGCGAGCTGGGATCGCGACCGTGCAGGGTGTCGATGGTCCCACTCGATGGCGCGCCCAACGTGAGCGCGAAGTAAACGCGCTCGATGGTGTGGCGAGCGAACTGTTCCTTGAGCCCCTCGCGAGCTCGCGAGGTCTTGGCCACGACCAGCACCCCCGACGTGTCCTTGTCGATGCGATGCACGATGCCTGGACGCAGGAGCCCGGCCGGATCGCGAGGATCCTCCGGTGGTCTTTCGAACCCGGGACGAGCCAGCAAGCCGTTCACCAGCGTGCCCGTCTGGTGACCGCGGCCGGGATGGACCACGAGCCCCGCCGGCTTGTTCACCACGATCAGCTCGGCGTCTTCGAACAAGACATCGAAGCGCACGCTGGCGTCGGGCTCGGCCCGGGTCGCGGGTGGTAGCCCCGGACGCACCTCGACACGGGTCCCACTTTGCAGCTTGTCTTTGGCGCGGAGCACGCGGCCCGCGACGAGCACGCGGCCTTCGTCGATCCAGCGCTGCACCTGCGCGCGCGTGACGTCGGGCAGCCTTTCGGCCAGCCATTTGTCCACGCGCACGCCGAAGGCGCTCGCCTCGGCTTCGAGCCAGAGAACACCGCTGCTGGCCTCGCTTTCGCCGCCGGCCTCTTCAGCCAGCTCGGCGCCGGCGCCTTCGGCCAGCTCGTCGTCGTCCCACCCGGCCGGCTCGTCGCCGTCGAGAGGGGGCGCGACGGAATCGCCGCCCTCCGCCGAGCCCGTCACCAGATGTCGCTCTTGATGTGCCCTTTCGAGCGCACCAGGATGTCGACCAACGCGCGATCGTAGAACTGGGCGGCGTAGAGCTCGGGAGCTATGCGACTCTTGTAGAGCGCGCGGCCTTCCTCGATTTCCTCCTGCAGCTCCTCGAACAGCGAGTCACCCTCGATGCCGCGGGTGATCTTCTCCTCGTTGTAGAGGGAAAGGTCACTGGCGATGGCACGGGCCAGGCGACGTGCAGCTTCGGGGGTGTCGATCAGAGGCATGGCGCGATTATCACCCCGCCCGCTTTCGGCTGTCAAAAGTCCGGGCCCACAGCCCGACCCCCACCCCCGTCAGCGGCGCCATCGCATACAGAAGCGGCAGCGTGTAGCGGCCCGCGCCGAAGAACACGGCGTGCACGGCCCAAGTGATGGCCGCTGCCCAGAGCGCTTGCCGTGCCGGCCCGGACTGCCGGGACCAGCTCAGCGCCCCCACGACAATCAGCGCGGTCCAAGCCCAGTGACAGCTGGGCAAGAGGAAGGCGAGCGCCAGACTGCCCGCGAGCAGGCCTTTCCGGAGGGGCGTCCCAGCCGCTGCCGGCCCTACCCTGGCCGCAGCGTAAGCGACCGCCCAAGCGCCCGCTGCCAGCCCGAGCCGCTGCCAGACGAACTCGAGCCCAGCCAAGCCGAGCCGGGGACCGTCGGGCAAGGCCCCCGCCTGCATCAGGTACTCGGAGGCGGCCGCCGTGTGATCGAAGGTGGCTCGGAGCTTGCTGGGGATCAGCGTGAGCCAGGCTCCGGGTGCCCGAGCGATCCGCTCCCGTCCCGCTCGACCGAAGCATGCATCCTTCTCGGCTTCGGCAAAGACGGTGCGGCACTCGGGCGGCACGCGCGCAGCGTCGATGGGGACGAACGAGCCGTTCCCCTCGGGGAAGGTCCCGATCAGAATGTTCCAGCCACCGTTGGCGCTGACGAAGACGCAGCGCTCCATGCGCTCGCAGTTGCGCAGGGTCCAAGGCACGCAGACCAACAGCGCAACGCCGCTGACGAGGGCCGCCGCCACGACTGCCGAGCTCCAAGCTCGGAGCAGCGGGCGCTTCAACAGCACCAAGCTAGCCAGGCCGGGTGCGAGCAAGATCGATTGGGGCCGCACCAGCGTAGCTGCCCCCAACACCACCCCACAGCCGAGCCAGCCAGCCAGCCGAGCGCTTCGACTCACCGAGCGTTCCGCGAGCAATCCGAGCCACCCGGCCGTGATGATCAGTACGCCAACCGTGCTCTCGGTCATCAGCGCCGCCGTGTAGGCGACGAGAGTCGGCGACACCGCCACCCACCCAGCGCCCAGATGCGCGGCCCAACGGGACCACGGCCCGAGCTGCGCTTCCTCGGCGGCCTGCAGGGTCAAGCGGTGCACCACCACGCAGCCCCAAGCCCCGAGCAACGCATTCGTGACCATCGCAACGGCAGGCGTCGCACCCGCGAGCGCGTACGCACCACCGAGCAACGCCGGATAGCCAACGGGGTAGTGAGCCGCGAAAGTGACGGCGCCATCGGGCCAGGCCCAGGTGTAACCCAGCCCCCGCGCGATGCGCTCGGCGACCACGTGATAGAAGGCGCCATCTGCCGACGGCGCCACACGGTCGGCAGCCCAGAGGACCACCAAGCCGCGAACCAGCAGCGCGATGCCGCCCCACATCCAGGACGTCTTCCATTGGGGGGACGTCGCGCTCTCGGTCGGCGAGCTCACTGCGCCGATCCCGAAGTACCGCCCTGCGCGAGGGGAAATGCCGTCAGTGCGCCGAGCGCCAGTAGATCGGCCACCAGCTCACAAGCCGGCAGACCTACCACCGCCCCGTACGAGCCATCGAGACGCTCGACCAAGAACGAACCGAGCCCTTGGATTGCGTAGGCGCCTGCTTTGTCGAGGCCCTCGCCCGAATCCACGTAGCGCTCCAGCTCCGCCCGGCTCGCCGAGCGGAAGTGCACCTGCGAAGTGACAGTGCGCGCCCAGCTCGTCCCGCCGGGCAGATCGAGTCGGTAGCGAGTCATGACCTCGTGGGAGGTGCCTACCAGTCCCTCGAGCATGACCAGAGCGTCCGCCTTGTCGACGGGCTTGCCGTAGATGCGCCCGGCCCGAGTCACCAACGTATCGGCCACCAGCCGCACCCGCGACGACACCGGCTCGAGCACCTGCGCACTCGCTGGCGCACCGGACTCGGCGATGGATCCCAGCGCCGCGATGGCGTTCGCCTTCTCGTCGACGATGCGCTCGATGTACTCGTGCGGCGCCTCCGCAGGGCGCACCTGCTCGTCGACCGACGCCACTCGCACCTCGAACGGCAGGCCGAGAGTCGTGAGAATTTCGGCGCGGCGGGGTGAGCTGGAGCCGAGAATCAGCGGCCGAGCGGTGCCAATCATCGGGCCCCCCATACCACGCCATGCCCGATTGCCACGCGGCGAGGGGGCATGGTTGTGCGACCGGCCCCCGCCTGCTACCCGCGCCTGGAAGCATGCTGGCATGGCGGGCACGAGCCCTGGGGGCGTGGCTTGCGTTGGGGGGGCTCGGCTTCACTGGCGTGGCCCTGGCCCAGACGATGGAGGGGGTAGACGCGGTCGCGTTGCCTGCGCCCATCGCGCCGAGTCGCTTCTCGTCGCTCGAGGCTTCGACGCCAGCTCGTGAAGGCGAGCTATCCAGCTCCGTGCGCCTGGGCGCCTTGGGCCAGCCGGTGGTGCTCGGCGTCCCCGGCCCGTCTCTGGATGGCGGGACCTCCCCTGCCGTCGCCGGGCTGCTCTTGCTCGAACTCACTGCCGCCTACGGCTTGCCGCACGGCTTCGACGTCGGTCTGGGTCTCGGTCTGCATGCGTACCAATGGGGAGCGGGAACCTCGGCCCTCGATGGAAGCTCCAGCCTGGATCCGGTCGCCTTCACCGATCCGCGCCTGGCCATCGGTTGGGCGCGGACGTTCGGCGACTTCTCGGTGCGGCCCTACGCTCAGCTGTTCGTGCCGTTCGGTGATCCCGCGGCGTTCTCGGGTGAGGGTGCGGTGCGTGGTGATCTGGGCATAGCCGCCAGCCATCGATTCGACTTCATGTGGCTGGCGCTCGATCTGGGCGTTCGCCTGCGCGAGGAGCGAACGCTCGGAGCCACCCGCCTGGGCACCCAGCTGCGGGCCGGCTTGGGCGCGCTGGTGTCGATCGGTGAGCACCTCGGCGTGGGTCCCGAGTTGGTCGTGCAGCCCAACCTGGCCTCGCAGGCTGCGCCTCTCGACGGCGAGGCTGGTTCGCTGGTGCCGGCGCAGCTCCGCGGCACCCTGCGCTACGAGCTGGGCACGTCCATCGTGCTGCTATCGGCTGGCAGCGGCTTGCCGTTCAGTCGCTCCAGCAGCCTGACTGGCTCGCAGGCAGTGCGGGGCCTGACCAGCCCGACCTGGCTGGCCATGGCCGAACTGCGCACGCATTTTTGAAGGCTCGGCACGCCGACTCAGAAGACGCGCTCGGGCACGTAGATGCGATCACCCGGCTGAAGCGGGACGTCGTCGGCCCGGCCTTCGTAGATGTCCTCGGCGTCGATGACCACGGTCTTGGTCTTGCCCTCGAGGGAGCGAACCAGGTTGACCTTGGACGTCATGGCGATGCTGGTGAAACCACCTGCCAGCGAGACGGCGTGAATCAGCGTCATGCCGGGCGCCAGCGCGAAGCTGCCGGGCTTCTGCACCTGGCCGAGCAGCGTGACCACCTTGCTGCGGTACTCCTTGACCGTGATCACCACACTCGGATCGGTGAGAATCTTGCCGT
>DATIDO010000267.1:0-2412 GCA_035456245.1 Polyangiaceae bacterium | reverse complement strand
CGACGCCCCCCATCAGCAGCAGCGGCGTGAACACGGCCACCAGTGACAAGCTCATGGCCACCACGGTGAAGCCGACGTCCTTCACGGCGCGAACGGCGGCCCGCGGCGCGCTCATCCCCCGGTCCATGTGGCTGGCCGCGTTCTCCAGCACGACGATGGCGTCGTCGACCACGAAGCCCGTCGAGATGATCAGGGCCATCAAGGACAGGTTGTTCAGGCTGAAGCCACAGAAGCGCATCCCAGCCACGGTGGCGAGCAGCGCGACCGGAACGGCCACCGTGGGGATCAACGTGGAGCGGGCGCTCTTCAAGAACAAGAACGTCACCAACACGACCAGAGCCACCGACAACAGTAGTGCCTCCTCCACCTCACGCAGCGAGCGCCGAATGGTCGTGCTGCGATCGATGACGATGCGGACGTCCACGTCGCTGGGAACCAGCGAGTCCAGCCGAGGCAGCAGGGCCCGCACCGCGTCGACCGTTTCGACGATGTTGGCGCCTGGCTGGTTCATGACGGCCAGCATGACCGCCGGCTGCCCACCGCTGGAGCCGGCGTTGCGCACCTCCTGGACGGCGTCGAGCACCCGCGCCACGTCGGAGAGGCGCAATTCGGCCCCGCCCTGCGAGCGAACGATCAGCGACTCGAAATCGCTGGCATGCAGCGCTCGGTCGCCCAGATGCAGCTCGAAGCGCTGCCCGTCCGCCTCGACGAAACCCTTGGGAAGATCCGCGGACGCACCCTGCAAGACCGCGCGCACGTCCTCGAGCGAGACCCCGCGTTCGGCGAGCAGGAGCGGATCACACTCGACCCGGACCGAGCGCAGCGAGCTGCCGTTCACGCTCACCTGCCCCACGCCCCGAACCTGGGCGATGCGCTGGCCGATGGTGGTGAAGGCCACGTCATACAGCTGATCCTGCGTGCGCGTGGGCGAGGTGAGCGCGATGGCCAGGATCGGGCCCGACGCGGCGTTCGCCTTGCGGTAGGTCGGGCTCGACGGAAGGCTGGAAGGCAGCAGGGAGCGCGAGGCGTTGATGGCGGACTGGACGTCGCGCGCCGCGCCGTCGATGTCACGGTCCAGATCGAACTGCAGGTTCAGGCGGGTCGCGCCCTGCGTGTTCGACGACGTCATCTCGGTCACGCCGGCGATGCGACCGAGCGAGCGCTCGAGCGGCGTGGCCACGGTGGCGGCCATCGTCTCGGGGGCCGCGCCGGGGAGGCCGGCGCTCACGCCAATCGTGGGAAAGTCCACCTGCGGCAGCGAAGCGACGGGCAAGGCCACGTAGGCAGCCACGCCGGGCAAGGCCAGGCCCACCGCCAGCAAGGTCGTGGCGACGGGGCGCCGCACGAAAATCTCGACCCAGCTCACGAGCCCAGCCCGTCCGCCGCTTCTGCGCCCCAGTCGGCCGTCTCGGCTTTGCGGCTGCGCAGCCGATCGAACGCCAGGTAGATGACGGGCGTGGTGAGGAGCGTGAGCAGCTGGCTCACCACCAAGCCGCCAATCAAGGCGACGCCGAGCGGGCGACGCAGCTCCGATCCAGCCCCAGCGCCCACCGCCAGCGACACCGCGCTGAACAGCGCGGCCAGGGTGGTCATCAGGATGGGCCGGAAGCGCAGCAGGCACGCCCGACGGATCGACTCGACCGGCGAGCTACCCTCGCTGCGCTCCGCCTCCAGGGCGAAGTCGATGATCATGATGGCGTTCTTCTGCACGATGCCGATGAGCAGCACGATGCCGACGATGGCGATCACGCTCAGCTCGTGGCCCAGCAGCCACAGCGTGACCAGCGCCCCCAGACCAGCCGACGGCAGCGTGGACAAGATGGTGAGCGGGTGAATGAAGCTCTCGTAGAGAATGCCCAGCACGATGTACATCGTGACCAACGCCGCCAGGACCAGCAGGCCCTCGTCGGCCAGCGTCTCCTGGAAGGCCAGTGCCACGCCCTGGAAATGCCCCTGGATCGCGGCCGGCAGCGCGGCGGCTTGGCGGGCATGCTGGATGCCCTGAACGGCCTGGCCCAGAGAAGCCCCGTGCGCCAAGTCGAACGAGATGGTCGTGGAGGGCACCTGCTTTTCGCGGTGGACGACGGTCGCCCCTTCACCCTCGCGCCTCACCACCAACATCGAGAGCGGCACCTCGCTGCCGTCGCCCGCCTCGATCCACAGATCGTCGAGCAGCTCCGGACCCCGCGCGTCCTGGCCGGCCACCTCCAGCACCACGCGGTACTGGCTCGTCTGCGTGAAGATGGTGGAGACGAAGCGCTGCCCGAACGCGCTGTAGAGCAGCTCGTCGATGGCGGCGACCGAGATCCCCAGGCGCGCGGCCCGGTCCCGATCCACCTCCAGCACGAGCCGGCGGCCGCCATCCTCCCGGTCGCTGCCGACGTGACGCAGCTCGGGTAGGGCCCGCAGCTG
>DATIDO010000266.1:0-10498 GCA_035456245.1 Polyangiaceae bacterium | reverse complement strand
CCTCGGTGATGGCGGCGCGCATGTCCTCGACCTCCTGGAAGATCAGGTAGTCGGCTCCCAGCTCGGCAGCGACCTCGGGGATGCGGCGGCCGTGGGCGATCAGCTCCTGACGCGACGGCATGTTGATGCCGTAGACGTGGGGGTAGCGCACCGGCGGTGCCGCCGAACAGAAGGTGACCTTGCGAGCGCCAGCCGCGCGGGCCATGTCGACGATCTCCTTGGAGGTCGTGCCACGCACGATCGAGTCGTCGACGATCAGCACGTTCTTGCCGCGAAACTCGCGTCCCAGAGCGTTCAGCTTCTGCTTCACCGACTTCTTGCGCTGGGCCTGACCCGGCATGATGAAGGTGCGACCGACGTAGCGGTTCTTGAAGAAGCCCTCGCGGTACTCGATGCCGAGCCGCTGGGCCACCTGCATGGCGGCGGGGCGAGACGAGTCCGGGATCGGCATCACCACGTCGATGTCACCCCGAGGCGTGAAGCGAGAGATGGTGTCGGCCAGGCGATTGCCCAAACGCAGCCGCGCTTCGTAGACCGAAATGCCCGACATCACCGAGTCGGGGCGAGCCAGGTACACGTACTCGAAAGAGCACGGGACCAAGCGCGGCTTCTTGGCGCACTGCTTGGAAATCATCTCGCCGCCGAAGGAGATGAACACGGCCTCGCCCGGCGCGACGTCACGCACCAGCTCGTAGCCGCCGCTCTCCAACACCAGCGACTCCGAAGCCACCGCCCACTCGATGCGTCCGGCATCGTCGAAGCGCTTGCCGAAGGTCAGCGGGCGAATGCCGAACGGGTCGCGGAAGGCCAAAAGACCGTGTCCGGCGATCATGGCGATCACCGCGTAGGACCCCTGCACACGCTCGTGCAGGCTGCTGACCGCGGCGAAAATCTGATCGGGGTGGAGGTCACGCTCGCTCACCTCCTCTTGCAGCTCGTGCGCGAGCACGTTGAGCAAGAGCTCGGTGTCCGACGAGGTGTTGAGGTGGCGACGATCGACGCGATACAGATCGCGAGTCAGCTCGCGCGTGTTGGTCAGGTTGCCGTTGTGCACCAGCACGATGCCGTAGGGCGCGTTCACGTAGAACGGCTGGGCCTCGGTCGCCTGGGCGGCGTTGCCCTGGGTGGCGTAGCGGACGTGACCCAGGCCCGCGTTGCCGCGCAGGTTGCGCATGTCGCGGGTACGGAAGGCCTCACGCACCTGGCCTTTGGCCTTGTGCTGATGAAACTTGTCCCCTTCGGCGGTGACGATTCCGGTCGAGTCCTGCCCGCGATGCTGCAAGAGCGACAGGCTGTCGTAGAGAGCCTGATTTACGGGGGACGAGGAGACGAGGCCGACGATGCCGCACATGGCGGGCGGAGTCTGTCACGGCCTGGCCGGAACTCCAGTCGAGACCGCTCGGACGCCCGACAGGCCCCAATCCGGCCGTTTCGGGCCCCCCCAGAAGGCCCTCGCGCCCCAGGGGGCGGGCGCATAGGCTCCGCGCCATGCGACCGGTCGTGATCGTCGGCAACGTTTCCGAGGACCCTTTCGCCATCGATGTGGCGCACTCATTCGGACAGCGCGCCGATCTCTCGGACATCATCTCACTCAAGAACTTCGCCAACGGTGAGTTCTGTCCACGATTCATCTCCGACGAGTCCGAGCTGGCGACCATCGGTCAGACGCTCGAGGGAAACGTCGTCGTGATCGTCTCGGTCAACAGCGACGCTCACAGCCGGCAGACGTTGGCGCAGCGCAACTTCTTGATCGCACGTGCCGCCAAGGACAACGGCGCCGCCAAGGTCGTCTTGGTCGAGCCGGACCTCTTCTACTCCGCGCAAGACCGCGGCCCCCGACCCGAGCACGGCCAGACGGGTCGCGAACGCACCATCCACGATCGCAAGAAGTTCGATGGTCAGCCGTTCAGCTCACAGCTCTACGCCCAACTGCTGAAGGCCTCCGGCGTGGACAGTGTGATCACCGTCCACAACCATTCGGTGTCGGTCCAGGACGTTTTCCGCAACATCTTCGGCGGCGACTTTCACAACCTGGTCCCCAGCGAGCTCTACGCCCACTACCTGATCGACTCGGATTTGGTCGAATGCGGCTCGACCGGCGACAACCTGGTGCTGTGCGCGCCCGACAAGGGCGCAGCCGACTTCGTCCAGCTGATGTACGACCAGCTGGGCCTGCCCGGCGCCGGCATCTGCCTGCTGTCCAAGGAGCGCAGCGGCGAACGCCAGGTCGAGATCCAGGTGGCCGCGGACTCGCCCGTCCGACTGCACGAGCTGGAAGGCAAGGACGTGGTGGTCTTCGACGACATGGTCCGCACCGGCTCGACGATCGTGAAGGCCTGTCAGGCGCTGCGCGCTGGACGCCCCCGACGCGTCGTCTTCTGCGTCAGTCACTTCTACTCGAGCGAGGAGGGCCGCGAGAACATGGCCTCCCCGGCCATCGACGAGATCCTGACCCTCAACACCCTGCCCACGATCCTGAACCGCGACACCCAGGGCCGCCTGCGCCGCAAGCTGGTGGTGCTGAAGATCGAGAAGTGGATCTCTCGCTACCTGCGCGACTACAGCGAGTTGTCGGCCCCGCACGACGAGCGCTTCTATGCGGTCGACATGTCGTCCAAGAACCCGCGCTGGCAGCCGGGGCAGCGAGGCTGAGCATGAGCGCGCAGCGACCGATCGCCCTGGTGCTGCACGGCGGCGCCGGAACACAGCGCCCCGAGGACTTCGGCCCCGACGAGCGGGAGGGCTCGCGCGCGGGTCTGGCCGCTGCGCTGGCCGCTGGTGAGGCCGTGCTGACTCGCGGCGGACCGGCCTTGGAGGCCGTGGCCGCAGCCATCGTGGTGCTCGAGGACTCCCCCTGGTTCAACGCGGGCCGCGGCGCCGTCTTCAACGCCGACGGCGGTCACGATCTGGATGCCGCCATCATGGAGGGGCACACGCTGCGCGCCGGCGCGGTGGCGGGGCTCACCACGGTGAAGAACCCGGTGCTGCTCGCCCGCGACGTGCTCGGGCATTCGGGCCACGTCTTCTTGGCCGGCGCGGGCGCCGAGAAGTTCGCCGACACGCGCCCCGACATCACCCGCGTCGCCCCCGACTATTTCTCGACGCCCGGGCGACGCGCCCAGCTCGAGGCGGCACGCGCCCACGAGGCCGTGCACGGTGTCGGCGCCTACTTCGGCACCGTCGGCGCCGTGGCCCTCGATCGGGACGGACACCTGGCGGCCGCCACCTCGACGGGCGGACTCAGCAACAAGCGCTACGGCCGCATCGGTGACTCGCCGCTGATTGGCGCCGGCACCTACGCGAACGCGCGCGTCGGCGTCTCGTGCACCGGCTCGGGCGAGTTCTACATCCGCGCCGCGGTGGCCCACGATCTGTGTGCCCGCGTCGAGTATCGCGGGGACGACTTGGACCAGGCGGCCCGCGATCTGATCGAGCGCGTGATCCCGAGTCTGGGTGGCGAGGGCGGACTGATCGCGCTGGACGCGAACGGCAACCTGACCATGCCGTTCAACACCTCGACGATGCACCGGGCCTGGCTTCGGCCCGACGGCTCGCGCGGCGTCGCGACCTTCGCTGGCGAAGGCTGAGGCCCCGCTCCCACCTTCACCGCTCGAGTGGGTGGAGACCGTCGCGCGCGGAAGCGTTTTTCCTCCAGCAGAGCGCTGCCCCGTGGCAGCGGCTCGCTATGCTGACGCGCTCGCCTGGCGCTCGCGAGCCGCGCACCATGAACCCGCAGCTGCTCATCGACGCCATCGTCCGGCAGACCACGGTGCTGCTCGCGCAACTCTCGACCGCGGCCGGTCTGCGTACGCCGCTCGCGCACGTGGCCGATCAAATCTTCCTGGAGCTGGCCCGGGAGATCGAATCCCAGGGCGTCTCCCGCAAGGTCGCCGCCGACATGTTCGGCATGGCCCTGCGCACCTACCAGAGCAAGGTCCAGCGCCTGCTCGGCAGCAGCACCGAGCGAGATCGCACGCTGTGGGAAGGCGCGCTGGCCTACGTGGCCGAGGCGGGACCCGTCGATCGGCGCGCGATCCTGGAACGCTTCTCGCGCGACGATCCACTCAGCGTGGGTGCGGTGCTGAGTGATCTGGTGCAATCGGGCTTACTCGAGCGCCAGCGCGCCGGCGCGGAGACGCGCTTCGCGCTGCGAACGACCCCGACGGAGGAAGGCGTCGCCGACGAAGCCGCGGCTGCATTGGTCTGGGTGGCCGTTTATCGGGGCGCCAGCGACGCTCTCGAGCTCGAACGACAACTGGGCTGGAGCGGAGAGCGCCTGACCAAGGCGCTGGCGACGCTGCGCGCTCAGGGCCGCCTGCACACGGGTGAAGACGGCAGGCTCACGACGAGTGGTGTGATCCTCCCCGTCGGCGCGGAGCAGGGCTGGGAGGCGGCCGTATTCGACCACTACCAAGCCATGGTGACGGCCATCACTCGCAAGCTGAACCATGGTGAAGCCCGCTCGCGCGAGGGCGACGTCGTGGGCGGCGGGACGCTCACCTTCGAGCTGGATGCCGAGCACCCGCTGCGAGACGAAGCGCGTGGACTGCTGGAGAAGGTACGCGCGGACGTGAACGAGTTGTGGCAGCGGGTGCGGGAGGTGAACCGAACGCGTCCCCTGGATGCCGATTCGCGCGAATCGGTCTCGTTCTATTTCGGTCAGGCCACCAGCGGCGGTGACCAGGAATGAAGAAGAGCTGGCGCCTGCTGGTCCCGGTCCTCGCCGTGGTGGCGACGCTCGGCTGCGCCACCGAGCCGGACGGAACCGGGAGCAACACGAACTGGCTGCATCCTTGCGACAGCGACGCGGCCTGCGGAGGCACGCTCACCTGCCTCTGCTCGCATTGCGTTGCCGCTTGCGATGCGGCCTGTGACGACGCCGGCGGCGTCTGCGCTCGAGCCGGCGATGCTGCCCACGATGCTCTGTGCGCCGGCCCGATCTCGCAGCTCCCGGTCGCAACGCCGGCGCTCTGTCTGCCTACTTGCTCGGACGACGTTCCCTGCGGCGAGGGCCAGCTTTGCCTGGAGGGCGCCTGCCTCCCCGCAGGCCCCGCGGACACGGATTGTCCCGATGGCCTGAGCCTGATCTTCGACGAAGGTCCCCTGCAAGCCCGCGAAGGCATGGCCTTCTCCGCTTCCTACTACCTGCCCGTCGACTACGACGCGGAGCCCACCGACTGGGTGGAACCCGGTCCGTGGCCTCGCCTGGGGCTGAGCGTGACGCTCGACGGGGCCCCCGTCCCCGACTGCGAGGTGCGAGCTTGGACCGGAGGAGACAACGGCTGGGCCTACCTGGACGCAGCGAGCAGCGATGCGAGCGGCCGCGCGTCGGCAGTCTGGGTCGCAGGTGCCGCAGCAGAACAACGCCTGACGATGGCGGTAACGACCATGTCCGGCCGAGTGGTGACTGCGCAACGCCTGGGAAACGCCCTCCCTCACGATGCCCCGCCGCTCGCGGCCGACGAAGGAGCGCGAGCCAGCACCGTGAGCCCGGTCACTACCCATCTCGCCTGGGATCTGGCCGAGAGCACCGGGTCCGAGAGCACAGAGTACCAAAGCACCGTCCGCCCTCGCACCTTCCCGCATCACGCCTTCTACGGCGCCCTGAGCTGTGACGGCATGTTCGCCGGTCTGCAGAACAGGAGCGACTCCTCCGACTTGGCCGACACCTCCGTGGCCGACCGTGTGCTGATCTTCAGTGTCTGGAACACCTCGACCACGCTGGCCGAGGTCATCCACGCCGCCGACGACGTCGTCTGCGTCACGCACGACCAGGACGAAGGCGGCTTCCGCTGCAACCTGGAGGACGCTTGGTCCGAGCTCGATCGCGACCACGTCTTCTCGCTCGCGGTCACTCGCTTGGCACTGGACGAGGTGGGCCCCGACTACGCGGCGCTCGGCTACTCTACGTCTCCTTGCCCCAGCGCCACCGGCTGCAAGGACTACGCGCTGACCTACGCCGCTCCCGACGCCGAGCCGCGTGTGGTCGCCGTCCTACGACGCCCCGACGGCGCCGGGGTGACCGTGAGCAGCTTCATTCAGCCGTACGGCTCGCTTCCGACTGAAACGAGCTGCCTGGCTACTCCACGCTACGACGCCCTGTTCGAGCTACGCGGCCGGATCGACGGCGCCCTGCAGCCGGCAGCCAACGCCACTCCGTCGAGCTCGCTGGCTGCCTGGGACAATCGGGTTTGCCTGAACTACGGCGCAGGCGTGCTGGACGGCCGAGTCTGGCTGGCGACCGGAGGCCCCGATGGGCTCGGCGCACCTCAGGACTTCGACGGCCGAAGCCTGACCGTCGCTCAGTAGGGCACACCCCACTCGTCGAACAGGTAGGCCGTGTCTTCGCCGGCGGCTGCGTCGAAGCGCGCCTTCACGAAGGGCCAGGCGCCGGCGCCGTACGACGTAGTCGACAAGATCGACTGGAAATAGGCGTCGTAGAAGTCCCAGCCGTACTCGAACTGGAACTGGCGCAAGAAACAGAGGCCCTCCCAAGCGTCCCAGGAGCCCCCTTGGTAGCTGCCGGTGCTACTCGCCGAACAGTCGAGCGTCGCCTCGTGGAGCTCCAAGCCGAGCTTCTCGAAGGCGTAGATGGAGAACAGGTTGCACCACGACTCGAGCGTCGCTTCCTGGTAGGCCCAGAAGCCATTCGGCGCGAAGGAGAAGTCGTGCCCCATCTCGTGGGCGAAGCCCCACAAGCTCGCTCCCGTCTCGCCGGCGCGCGAAATGCGCGTGGAGTCGTCTCCCTCGACCAGATCGAGCTGCATGCGGATCGGGTTACCGGCCAGCATGTAGCCGGGGTTGGTTCCGTCCGGGAAGAAGCGCAGGCGCTGCCCCCCGTGCGGCTGCGCGCCGCGCAGCTCTCGTTCGTAGCCGTAGATCTCGTCCAGCTTGGCCACTGCGGCCTGGAGCGTGGCGGCGTCGGCCTGCGCAACCTCGGTCGGAAGCGTCAGGATGACATGCTCACCCCAGACTTCGACCGCCCCTGCCAGCACCTGCTCCCACGGATAATCCCCAGCAGCCGAGCCCGCGACGGTGGGCGAGAGTTCGCCTTCGCTGCTGCTGACGACGACCGTCCGCACCCCACTGTCGTCGTGCCGGGTCTCGTAGGTTTCACCGAGATCGGTGCTCGGCAATGCGCCCACGAACAGGATGCCGTCCTTGTCGGCGACCACCTGGGTCTCGCCACTGCCGGTGATGCAGGTGAGTTCCTCCTCCTCGTAGTGGAGGCCGATCCGCGCCACCATGTCGCCGATCAGACAGCTGCCGTGATGGATCGTCTCGCCCGTGTTGGTCACGGTCCAGCTACCGGAGGCGGTGAGCGTCGCGCTCTCGCCTTCCTTCAAATACAGACCCGTGTTCACCCAGTTCTGTCGGGCGGGCACTTCGATCGTGCGGGTCCCGTACTCACCGACAGGCGGTACGGCCACGCAGGTCCAATCCTCGGCGGCTGCACAGGGATCGAGCGGCTCGCCGCTACCACCGGTCGAACCGCCACTGCTTGCGCCGCCGCTCGCCGCGCCACCGCTCGCTGCGCCGCCAGTGCCTGCGCCGCCGCTGGCCCCGTCTTCCCCCGCTCCACCCAGCCCATCGGCGTCGAGAGCCTCTCCGCTACAGGCGGCGGCGGAACCCAGGAGGAGAACGAGCGAGAGCGCGGTGAGCTTCATGAGGCGCACTCTGGCCGCGGCGCTGGGAGCTGCGCAGATGGCGAAATCTGCGACACGGCGCAGCTCGAAATTTGCAGCTCCGTGCGACCGACTGCTGCGAAGTGTTCGAGGGAGGCGCTTCCTCGTCACGACTCCAACCGCTTCGACCAGAAGATCATCGGCTTCGCCGTCTCCGCTGGCTCACCCAGATCGAGCCAACTCAAGCTGGTACTCAGCTCCGGCACCTGCACGTAGCCGCGCTTGCGCCAGAAGGCGTCGTTCGGCACGTAGCCTGGCGGACGCAGCGGGTGCGTCGCCGGACGATCCACGGCGCAAAAAACGCAGCGGTCGAGGCCGTGTCGACGCGCGTGCGCCTCCCGCTCTTCGAAGAACCTCAGGCCGAGCCCGCGACCACGATACGCCTTGGCGACCACCGATTCACCGAAGTAGTCGATGCCGTCGAGCTCGATGTGCGCCTGCACGAACGGTCGCTGCATGTCCTCCGGCGCGTCGCGCAGCGGGATGACCGTCGAGGCTCCCACGCAGTCCTGGCCGTCCCAGGCCAGCACGACCAGCGCACGCGGGCAGCGCGCGTAGATCTCCAGGTACTTCTTCTCGTACTCCAGCGTACCGTCGTAGAGGTAGGGGAACTCGCGGAAGACAGCGACCCGCAGCGCCCCGAGCTCACCCAGTCGAGGCTGGAGCGCTGCGCCCTCCAACACCTCCACGCGCAATGTCGGTTCTCGCTCGGTCATCCTGCCCGCCTCGCCGACTTCAGGCGCCGACCTGGCTCAGCCAGTCCTGCAGGTTGTAGTAGTTGGTGACGCGAGCCACTCGGCCTCCCCGAACCTCGAAGAAGGCGCCGCCTGCCAGGCGGTAGGTCTGCCCCTTCGCTTCCGGTAGGCCTTCGTCGGTGGCCAGGTAGGTGCCGTTGACCACGTACTCGACCGCGGCCCGTGAGCCGTCCTCGTTCACCGAAATGGCCAAGTCCGAGATGTTCTCCCGGTAGGAACGGCTCATCCGCGCGGCGAAGGCACGAAAGGCGTCCTTGCCCGACTCCCTCGGGCCTTGGTTCAGATCGTGCACGACGTCGTCGCTGAGCAGATCGAAAAACGCCTCGCTGTCGGCGCGGTTGAACGCGTCGTAGTAGGCCTGGAGCAAAGTGCGGGTCTCGGCGGCGCTCATGCCGCCGACCCTATCACTGGCTGGACAAGCACGCCCACACCACCTCGGACGTGCCCCAGTCCCGCTTCATGGTGAACTTGCCCTGGGTGGCGTCGGTCGGCAGCTTGCCCTCGATCTGCTCGGCCTGCTCGTCGCCGCCCTCGTCCACGTCGAACGCCAGGGCCGAGAACTCCGCGCCCGCTGCCAAGCTCACCGACTTGGTCGGATCGAAGGTCCAGACGGCCGAGAAGGAGTTCGCTGCGACGCTGGTGCTGCCGAGGTACTCGCTGCCGAAGATGTCGAAGACGAAATCGGGAGCCGAGTCGTCGTCCCACTCGTACGATGCCGCTGCGTCGTAGCGCAGCGAGGCCAGGCCCCACTTGGTGCAGCTGCCGCTCGCCTTGACGGCAGGTGCGGCGATCTTGGTCTTCACCACCGTTTCTTTGCTGGTGAATTCGATGTCGAAGCGCTGCGGCTTGCTCCCCAGATAGGTGCCGTCCGGAGCCAACTCGATGGGGTTCGTCTCGTAGGTGGTCCAGCTCTTCTTGCCGGAGGCGTTCTTGGCGCGGATGCGCAATTGCGCGGCCCGAACGTTGCCGATGAACGGGGACTTGATGGGGGCCGTCGACCACGCCGGGACCTTGTAGGTGAGCCAGCCCTCTTGCTGCGGGAGCCAGAGCAGCCCGTCCTTGCCCGTCCAGCCGAGGTACTGCACCTCGACGATCAGCGCCTCGCCGCTCGAGTTCTTCAACCAGGGTTCGCGCGTGTAGTAGGTGCCCTGATTCGAGCCAGCCGCGCTGGTGCCGGCGTCGCCCGGTCCGGCCGAGACCCAATGAGCATTTCGGCCCACGCCGTTCGTGCCCGTCTTGATCCACATGTAGCCGCCCTCGCCCCAGTCCGGGCCCCACGAATTGCGCAACAACCAGGCGCCCTTCTTGGTGTCCCAGCCGACCAAGTCGATGGCGTGGTTGGTGCGGTTCGAGGCACCGGGTTCGTTGAACACGCCGCTGCGGTAGTTCTGGAAGTAGTCGGTGGCGTTCACGCTGGCCGATACTGCGCCGTACTTGCAGATGGCCGCCTTGATCGCGCTGGCGCTGGGGATCGTGCCCAGCGTCCCCACGGGGGCGTAGGAGACGCTGCGGTACGGAGACAGCTTGTCCTTGGCGCAAGTCTGTTCCTGGCCGGCGTAGGGCACGCTCTGCTCGGTGCTCGGACCGGCTCGGCCGAAGAAGTCGTAGACATCGAAGGTGATGCCACCGTCACAGCTGCCCACGTCGGCGCCCCACGAATCCTCGGCGCAATCCAGCACGCTCTGCTCGGAGAAATCGTAGAACGCTCCCTGCGTGTAGGCCTGGTTGATCTCCAGCGCCGCCGTGGAGGCGAACGTCCAACAGCTGCCGCAGCTGCCCTGATTGCGCACGGGAGGCAGCGCGTCGCGTGAAATCCAAACGGCGGCGGAGCTCGAGCAGGTCGCCGGCAGCTTGAGCTGAGCCGGATCCATCCACGGGGCTGCCGTGGCGACGCCGCTCGGCGGCGCGTAGTAGGGGGCCGCGTCGCCGTTGTAGTCGTCGGCGGCCACGGGGTGCTGAGCCTGCTCGTCGTCGGGCTCGACCTGACGGTCCTCAACGTCGCGCTGCCGACGCTGGCGACCGACCTCGGCGCCTCGACCGGCCAGCTGCAGTGGTTCG
>DATIDO010000265.1:0-3048 GCA_035456245.1 Polyangiaceae bacterium | reverse complement strand
TCCCGGCGCTTGGCACCTTCCGTATCCAGGGCGCAGCGCAGCTCGGCCGTCAGCACTGGCAACAAGGCAGGACCGAGAGACGAACTCGAGCTCAAATAGCCGCTCCAAGCGCGCGAGGAATGGCCGCGGCAGTCGGCGAGCTCCGTCAGGCGCTGGGCGGCCCAGGCCTCGTCGAGAACCGCCACCTTCGTCAGCTCGAAGACCTCCAACCAGCCAATCTCGTCGAAGCCCCGCGAGCTCTTCAACTCGCTCCAGCCTGCCTCGGCCCAGCGTGACGGCTCGGTGGTACCCACCTCGCGGAAGATCCTGCGCTTCACCGCTTGGCTCTTCGTACGCCGGAACGCCTTCCAGATCGCCTCTCGCACCTGCGGATCGGTCACCTGGGCCCCCAGGCGCAACAAGATCTGCAGCGCCCGGCTGTCGTCTCGGAGCTCCAGCTGGCCCAAGCGCTCCGCCAGGCTGGCGCGCGTCGGAGCATCAGCGAGCTCGCTCGAAACGAAGGTCGGATTCATCTCGACGAAGGTGTCGAGCAGCTCGGCGTCCCCTGCCGGATCCTGACCGAACAGATCGCGGGTATGCAGCCCATCCGCGCGCTCGAAGACGGAGAAGGCGTGGGTCTCGGTGTCGAAGATCAGCTTTCTGTCATTGGTGACGAGGCCGGCGGCGTCGCCGCGGCGCGTCATGATGAAGTAGGCCGGATCGCGCGGTGGCTCGGCGCCACCCAGCAAGGGCACCAGGCTGCGCCCGCGCAGGTCGTCGATGGGTTGGTGCAGCAGGTCGAAGACCGTGGGGACGATGTCCAGATTGCCGACGAGCGAGGAGATCGTCTTGGGGCGCCCGCCGGGCACCCAGAAGGCCAGCGGCACCCGCATCTCGGGTTCGTAAAGGCTGATGGCGTGGTGATGCACACCGTTCTCACCGAGCATCTCGCCGTGATCGGACATCATCACCACGAGTGTGTTGCGATCCAGGTGGTGCTTGCGCAGTGCGCCCTCGATCTCTCGCAGACGCTTGTCGAGTTCACGCAGCGCCCCACCGTACTGCTGGTAGGCCGAGCTCCCGGCCGGGTGGGGCTTCTTGGTTTCGTAGGGGGCGTGTAGCCCCATGAAGTGCGCCCAGACGAAGAAGGGCCGATCGCGGTTCGCCTCCAGCAGCTTGCGCGTCTCTTTGGAGACCTTTTCCCAAGACGGGCTGCCGTAGACCTGCACCTGATCGAAGCCGTCCAAGGCGTTCGTCTGCGAACCGTCGATGCCGACGAACCATTTCGGCACGACCGCGGCGGTTGCCAGGCCGGCCGCTCGCGCGCGCTGACCCAAGGTCACCGTATCGGCGTGCCCGATCTCGAAGCCGTGACGTGACTCGAAGGTGGCAGGGATGGAGACGCGGGTGGCGTTGGCCTCGGCGTAGACGGTGTCGAAGCGGTAGGCGGACTCGAGCCAACGATCGAGGAACGGCGTGTCCTCTTTGCTCCAATGGCCTCCCGCCTGACGAAGGGGTGGCACGGCATCGGCGCGCAGCGTGTCGACCACCAGAAAGAGCACGTTGCGCGGCGGCTCGGCGGACAGGCGCTTGCCGCGGTTGGGGGGGACCAACGGCACCTCGCGCTGCGCGCGAATGAGACGGAGGGCCAAGCCGTGGTCCGCGCGAGGGACGAAGGGGGCCGCCGCGATTCGCAGCGAACGCGAGAGACGCAATGACGCGGCCCGCAAGGGCACGACGGCCAGCGACAGGTAGGCGAGGACCACCCCGGCGGCCAACGAAGGAGGCAACCAGCGCGGCAGCTTCAGCCACGCTGGTCGCGGCAGCCCCTGGAGAGCCAGCCAACCGAGCGTCAGCGAGATCGCGTAGAGGGCGATGTGAAGCTGCGGGTAGAGGCCAATCAGCACCAGCCGATCGGCCACCTGCAACACCAGCGTGAGCAAGCCCAGCGCGACACGCAGCCAGCGCCGCTCGCGAAACCGACTGCACCACGCGAGCAGGCCACCGCCGCCCGACAGCACCAGCACCGCCGCCAGCCGAAACCACCCGACCCACCGCTGCGCGGCGATCCAGCCGCCGCTCGACAACCCACGAGCGAGCCAGACGGCCCCGCCAACCGAGAGCAGCGCGCCACCGAAAGCGGCGCTCCACAGCGGGTGACGCCGCGCCAACGGCAGCCAGCGCGCCACGAGTCGATCCAACCGTCCGGCTGCCAGGAGCAAGGCCCCGACGAGCAGCGCCACCAGGCCGTGGGCCCGGATCAACTGGCCCAGATCGCTCGGGGAGAAGCCGAGCCCCAGGCGCCGAGCGAATACGAAATCGAGCAGGGCGAGGATCAGGCCCAGGGCCAGGCTGAGCACCACGAGCTCGACGAGGCCATCACCAATCGGTGGGGGCCCCCCTTCATCCGCTCGTTTCGGACTGTCCGATGATTGGACGGTAGGCAAGGTGGGGGAACGCTATCCCCCGTTCACGCCAAAGTCACCGATCCGTAGCAAAAACGCCGCCATCCCCGGGGGGAAGGCGGCGTTTCCATTCTCGGGTCGCGAGCACCGACGACCGACGCCGCGGCACGCGCAGCAGCCGCACCTCCGCGGGGGCGACGACCGGCGTCGCGAGCGGGCCACGGCTAGGAAGGAGGCGCGGAGCGTGCTCGACGCACGCGAGCACCGACGACCGACGCCGCGGCTCGCGCAGCAGCCGGTCGTCGCCCCCGCCCTCAGAACTCGCTATCGAACTCCACCTCGCCCGTCACGCCCACCTGGTAGGCACTGACGCGACGCTCGAAGAAGTTCGCCAGCTCCTGCACGTCCTGCAGGTCCATGAAGTCGAACGGGTTCTTCTTGTTGTACTGGCGGGAGTAGCCGAGGCGGACCAGGCGCTGATCGGCCACGTACTCCAGGTAGGTGCGCATGTCGCGGATCGACATGCCCGGGATGCCGCCACCGAGCAGGTCCTCGGCGAACTGAGCCTCGCAGTCGATGGCCTCGGCGATCATCTCGCGGATCTGCTCCTCGAGACGCGCGTCGAAGAGATCGGGCTCCTCCTTGCGGACCGTGTCGACCACCT
>DATIDO010000264.1:0-2354 GCA_035456245.1 Polyangiaceae bacterium | reverse complement strand
CTACACTTGGCTCGCGGCTGTGCTCTGGTTCGGCGAGCGGCCCACGCCGACGCAGTGGGCCGGCATGGCGCTGGTACTCGGCTCCTACGTGGCCTTCTCCAAGCTGGGGAAGAAGGACGACATCGATCTGATGCGCAGCCGCTGGGCGGGCCTGCTGCTCGTGGGAACGCTGCTCGGCGCCTCGAGCAGCCTCTACGACAAACATCTGCTCGGCCACCACGTCGCCATCCCCCCGTGGGCGCTCGGCGTTTGGTTCACCACCTATCACACGCTGGTACTGACCCTGGTGGCGGCCGTCGTGTGGTGGCCACGTCGGGCCCAGAGCACACCCTTCACCTGGCGCAGCTCGATCCCTGCCATCGCGTTGCTGCTGCTGTGCGCCGACCAGCTGTATTTCCGCGCGCTCGCCGCCCCCGAGAGCCTGGTCGCGGTGGTCGCCATGTTGCGCCGAGCCAGCGTGCTCGTCAGCTTCGTGGTCGGTGGGCTACTGCTGCGCGAGAAGCACCTGAAGCAGAAGAGCTGGGCGCTGCTCGGAGTCGTCGCAGGCGTCGTCCTCCTGCTGCTGTAGGTCTTCAGTGCGCCGCCGGCTCCGGGCCGCGACCCTGCACCCAGTCGAGCGCTTGCTCGCGGTTGCCGAAGATCTGCACGGGGATGGCAGGTGGCGCGAACCAGAACACCGCCTGCAGCACGCCACGCATCACCGAGCTGTCGGCAACGTAGCCTGCGCAGCGGCAGGTGTTGGCGATCAAAGGCAAGTGGTCGGCACGCCAGTGCCCCGCTGCGGTGCGGGCCACGACGTCGGCGTTACCCATCCCACTCGGATCGACGACGACGCTGACGTGACAGCCACGACGCTCCAGATCGAGCAACCATTCGGTCGCGGCACGCAGCATCGCCTGCCATTCGTCGGGCGTCGGACGATCGTACATCGCCCACAGCACGACCTCCCGATTCAGCTCGACTCGCTCGTAGTGGAACGTCATGTGTCCGCTCGAAGGTGACCCGCAACGAGGCCGAGGGCCAAACGAATCAGCGCCCGGGCCAGGGGAATTTTCCCCGACGCGGCGGCGTAGACCGACCGACGACGTGGACGCTCTCGCCGCCAGAGGTCGGCACCCACTGACCGGTGCCAGCTACTCCACGCGCGCGGGGCCGCCCCCCGCCTGCGAGCCAGCGACCAAGCCCGAGGCTCCAGCGGCCCAGCTTGCCGGGGGCCAGAAGCAGCACGAGGAGCACACCGAGAAGCACGATTTGGATGAGCTTGCCGAGCACGCGAGGACTCTAGCAGTGCGCCGCTGGGACGCAGGGCACCTCCCTCGGGCCCGCGCCGAGCGAAGGGCACCGAGCGATGCGCCGCTCAAAAGCGACCCGTCGCGACGTTTCATCCATCGCCGTTTCCTCGACGAATGCCCCACGCCTGAGGTGGCACCGCATCCCCTCCGAATTTCCGACCGAATCCAGCTGTTTGAAGAGACCCCTGGCGACCCGTACGATTGTTTTACAAACTGGGTCTTCTGGAAGCATCCCGAGCTTGCGCTGACTTCCCTACATCACCATGTCGACAGCCAACCGCCCTCCGTCGTCCAGTTCCATCGAGGGGCAGCCCATGACCGATGAGCGGACACGGACCATGACTCGCCTGCGCAGCGACTCGTCACAGCCGGTACCGGAGCCGCAGGCGGTCTCCAGCCCCCACGCCATCGACCTGGAGGCCCGCGAGCCGGACGACATGGAAGACCTTCCCCCCCGCAGCGCCGCCGAGGCGCTCCGCAAGCCTTACGCTTCGCTCGCGCCCCAACGCCCGAGCACCACGAGCGACACCGCGCCGCGCCCCGGCACCCCCTCCCTCACGCCGGCAGCCCGCCGAGTCGACAAGGAGTCCAAGCGCTGGGCCGACAACACGGAGGCGCGCCGCCGCGCCGGCACCTGTGCCAAGCACGGCATCGCGCGTTCGCCGACCGGCGAGTGCATGCTCTGCAAGAAGGAAGAAGCCGCCGCAGCGCGTCGCTCGCCCATGCCGTTCGTGATTGGCGGGCTCGTCGTGGTCGGCGCGCTGGGTCTCGTCTGGTCGTTCCTGTTCTGATCGGCGCTGCTCTGAACAGCGCAGGTCTGATCCGCGCCGTTCGAACTCGGCGCTGCGCCGTTCGGTCGAATCGGCGCTGCGCCGTTCGGTCGAATCAGCTCGGCGCCATCAATCGCAAGGCGCGTCCTTCGGCGACGCCAGTTTCAGCGCAGGACGCTTCAGCTGGTTCTGACGGATCGCTTCCGCTCGATCACCCGGATCCGGATGCGTCGACAGGATCTCGGGGGGACGCACGCCGTCCTCCTTGGCGAGCCGCTCGAAGAAGGTCGAG
>DATIDO010000263.1:0-3023 GCA_035456245.1 Polyangiaceae bacterium | reverse complement strand
CGGGGTATCGGCGGCGTGCTCGGCCAGCCACTGCACGTCCTCGCTTCGCTCGGTCAAGAGGGCGCTCGGCTGGCTGGGCCGTGCGCGTGAGCGCAGGAGCGCGAGCCGGGCGTCGCCGTTCCAAGAGGCAGGAGCCATGCGAGCGCCGAACTGCTCGCCATTGGGAGGACCGCCTTCGCGCCCCGCCTTCTTGTCCACTCGGCCCTTCCCCTTGGCTCCTCCGCGCTGCTCCGCGCCGCGTGACAGCAGGACGTCGTCGGTCGGTAGATCTCGCGGCAACGTGACGCGCACCGGGCGCTTGAACAGGCGTGGATCGCCGACCACACCGTGTGCGACCGCGTAGGCCAGGGTTTCGGCCGAGGCGACCAGGCCGCGCGCGGCCGGGGCCGAGAACTCCGGATCCGCGGAGTAGAGCGCGCAACCGTCGGTCGAGCGCACCGGATAGAGGTCGCCCGAGAGGACACGCCGATCGGGCTCCACCAAGCGGGCCCCCGTGCTGATCAAGTCCAGCAGGGCGCCATCGCGGGCCAGCACCTCCAACATCTGGCGCGATGGAGGCGCGAGCAAGAAGTGAACGCCGGGAGGCACGCGCTTGCTCTTCAGCAAGGTGGCCGCTGCCAGCAAATCTCGCAGCGTGACGCCGGTATCGCCGCCCAGCAGGACTTGGGCCACCGGGCGGCCATCCAGGTCACGGACGGGCCGAATGCGGCCCTCTTCGTCGAGCAAGAGCGGGTCGACCGCGGCCAGATCGAGCGACAGCATCTCATCCCAGCAGGCCCCCGGATCCGGAGCCAAGGCACGCTGCGCCTTGGAGCGGCGCTGGTCACGCAGGAAGGACTCCGTCTTTTCGTCGCTGGCGAAGAGCGCGGCAGCGGCGCCCAGTCGAGGCGCGACGGCACAGAGCACCGCCCGATCGGCGACCGACAGGTAGCGGGCGCTCGGGCCGGTGAACTCGAGGACCACGGGCGCCCCATGCTCGGCGTCGACCATCTGCACGACCTCGCGCAACCCTCGACGCATCAGATCGAGCGCTACGTCGCGCACGCAGACGAACGGTCGGAGCCGCCCAGTCAGCTGGATCTGTACGCTGCGCGGGGGGCGAATCAGCGCTTGGCCGGTGCGCAGCGCCTCCGACAGCTGGCCCTGCGAAGCAGGCAGGCACAGCATGGCGGCGGCCCCGGAGCCGGCCAGACGGGGCTCGTCCGTCAGCAGCACTCGCCCTGGACTCCCGAATCGCTCGAGGTGCATGGGGGCCGCGAAACCGGCTCCCGGCTGTGCGACCAAGAAGCCCAAGTCGAGCGCCTCGGGGGCCACCGCTTCGGGGATGCCCGGCTCGGCGTCGGCCGGGCCGAGGATGCAGCGAGGGGGGTAGGCGACGCTGACCTCGACCTGGGACCGCTGCAGGCCCTCGCTCAGGGCCGTGGCCAGGACGCGATTGGGCGCGCGGGCCAGCACGACCTGGTCCACCTTGATCCGCACCAACCCATGAACGGCCCGACCCTCCTCGCCGTGACTGGCGAGGAGCTTCTCACACATGGTCCGCGCCGAATCGCCCGACCGCGTTCGCATCCCCATCCCTCTGGCCCCGAAGGACCCCCCATCGAACAAGGTACTCGGTCGGATCGAGCCTGGTCAAGGCGGGAGGGGGCCTAGTCCGATCTCTGGGCCCGCTGGTCGCTTTGCTCTATCCTGACGCCGACATGTTCAAGGAAGCGCTCCAGTCCGCGGTCGAAAGCACCGGCAGCTACGCCAGCCTCATCATGGATTTCGAGGGGATCCCGCTGGAGAGCTACGTCGGCGTGCAGTCGCCTTTCGACATCGAGGTGGTGGGCGCCGAGGTGAGCGTGCTGGTGAAGCAGATCCAGCGGACCACGGGCATGCTGGAGGCGGGGGAGACCGAGGAGGTCTCTTTCACCAGCGACCGCATGGTCACCATCGTGCGCGTGATCAACCCGAGCTACTTCATCGCGCTGACCATGGCGCCGGGCGGCAACGCCGGGAAGGGCCGCTTCGCGCTCCGCGTGCTCGCTCCCAAATTCCGTGCCGAACTCGGCTGAGGTTGGTCCGATGAAGATCCTGGTTCTGAGCGGGCCGAATCTGCATCGGCTCGGCAAGCGTGAGCCCGAAATCTACGGCCGCACCACGCTCGAGCAGATTCACGAGCAGCTGGACGTGGCGGCCCGCAACGAGGGCGCTCAGGTCGAGTGTCGACAGAGCAACTCGGAGGGCGAGCTGGTCGGTTGGGTCGGTGACGCCTCCGAGCAGGGCTTCGCCGGCATCGTCTTCAACCCCGGCGCGTACACACATACTTCTTACGCGCTCTACGACGCCATTCGCGGCGCCGGTGTCCCGGTCGTCGAGGTGCATCTGTCGAACCCCGACGCGCGGGAGGAGTTCCGACGCGAGTCGAAGCTGGCGCCCGCTTGTTTGGGACGGATCGCCGGCTTCGGCGCGGCGTCGTACCGACTCGGCTTGCGCGCGTTGCTCGAGCATCTGCGCTCCTGAGCATCCGGAAGCGCCGGGAGCGCCCTGGAGTGTCTGGCGCCGCAGCTACCACCGCCGCAGCCGACAGGTTGAACCTGATGGACCGTTGCCTGGCGCTCTGGAGGGCTGTGCCCTGCCAGCGCGGCCGTGCCTGTCTGCGCCGTGCCTCTCTGCGCACTGTGATGCGCGCCTCCCATCCGAGGCCATTCGGCCGTGCCCGGGCTTGGGGGCCTCGCTCCGAGCGAGCGCCAGGGGCCGGCGCTGAGGGCACGAGGGCGCTCCCCTTGTTCAGCGGCCCATCTCGGTTATGAGATGCGCTCCAGGTCCACGAGACCACGAGCCTGGCCCGAGCCGCGCGGCCAGCAGAAGAATGACGACGCGATGAAGATCGAGATCGAGAAACTGAAGAAGCTGATCGCCACCCTCGAGGAGGGCAAGGTGGGTGAGTTCGAGTACGAGGACGAGACCAGTCGCCTGCGACTCTCCTTCGGCCGTGCCGCCCCCGCGCCCACGCTCGTCGCCGCTGCTGCAGCCCCGGT
>DATIDO010000262.1:0-2859 GCA_035456245.1 Polyangiaceae bacterium | reverse complement strand
CGTCTGCGCGGCTGGAACTGGCTGGGGCGCGGCGTTCGAACGGCGGAAACCGCCCAATGCATGGCAGATTGGCCCCGAGCCGGGCCGATTCGGCGGCGAGCCGGGCCGATTCGGCGCTTGAAGCCGTTGGGCTGGCCCATTATTCTAAAGGTGCTCGGCGCTGGGCCTAGCGGCAGTTCCCGTACGAGGAGCGTGCCGCGACGCAGTCGCTCGCACGGCAATCAATCAATCGTGTCAGGTATCAAAATGGGTGCGGACGACGCACGGAAACTGTTCGTGGGTGGCGTGAGCGATTCGGTCGGGGAGGCCGAGTTGCGTTCTCTGTTCGAGGCGTCGAATTTCAGCGTGGAGTACGTGGCGATCCCGCGGGATCGTGAGACGGGCAAGGTGCGAGGCTTCGGCTTCGTCACGCTTGGTTCACCGGAAGAGGTCACGCAAGCGCTGGCGCGCTTGAATGGCACGCAGCTGGGTGGGCGATCCCTCAGCATGCGGCCGTTTTCGCAAGAGGCTCCCAAGCGTGGCGAAGGTCGTCCGCAGCGCGGGCCGGAGCCATCGCTGTTCCTGGGCAAGCTGCCTTACGACGCGAGCGAGGCTGAAATCAGCGCCTTGTTCGAGGCGCAGGGCGTTGGCCCCGTGGTGCGCGTCACGCTCCCTCTCGGACCCGATGGTCGTCCGCGCGGCTTCGGCTTCGTGACGTTGGGCAGTGACGAGGCAGCCAACGAAGCCATCGAGAAGTTGAATGGCGCTCAGGTTCGTGGGCGCCCCATCGTGGTCAGCAAGGCCGAGCCGAAGGGGCGCGGTCCCGGTGGTGGTGGACCTGGTGGTCCTCGTTCGGACGCGCCGCCGCGTCGTGACTTCGGTGGTCCGCCCCGCGACTTCGGTGGCGGCGGTGGACCTTCCTATGGTGCGCCGAGCTATCCGCCGCCCGACGAAGAAGGTCGTGGTGGAGGTGGTGGTGGCGGCGGTGGTCGCAAGGGCGGCAATCGTGGTGGTGGGGCCGCCAATGCGAGCGGCCGACGCGACAACGATCGTCGTGGCAACAAGCCGGCTCAGGGAGCCAGGGACGCTGGTCGTGGCCCTCGAGGCGGCGGCGGCAACTGGCATCGCTGGGAAGAAGACGACTGAGCTTTTCGAGTGGCCGGTTCCTGAACGGGCCAGCCGCAAAAACAGCAGGGTTTTTCGCAGTATCGCAGAAAACCTCGTAGGAATGACGAGTCCAGGAGCTTCGGTTCCTGGACTCGCTCGTTTCTGGCTCAATGGAATCGGGGGTAGCGCCCCTCGCCGAAAAAATTGCGCCGCCAATCGAGCACCTTCACGCAGAGGCATCCAACAGGCTGATTGCTCAATTGTTTCTGGTGTTTCGTTGTGTCGCTCGGCGATTGCACGAGTTCGCGAGGGCATGCTAACAAGGGGTCCCCGCGGCGGGACCCACCGTTCGCACCCCGTCCCCACCTTCCGGTTGGGGGCCTCGGCGGGCTCGAGGAATGTGTCCTCGGTCGGCCACGACTCCCTGAGGACGCATGATTTTCGACTGGCTCTACGGCCTGTTTTCGAACGACCTGGCCATCGACCTGGGTACGGCCACGACCCTGATCTACGTGAAGGGCAAGGGGATCGTTTCCTGTGAGCCGTCCGTCGTGGCGGTGGCCCGAGACTCGCGAGGGGACAAGCGCGTGCTGGCCGTGGGCCGCGAGGCCAAGGAAATGCTCGGCCGCACCCCCGGCAACATCGAGGCGATTCGCCCCCTCCGTGACGGCGTGATCGCCGACTTCGACATCACCGAGGCGATGCTCCGCTACTTCATCACCCGCGCGCACAACCGCCGGAGCTGGGTGAAGCCCCGCATCATCATCTGTGTTCCCTTCGGCATCACCGAGGTGGAGAAGCGCGCAGTGCGCGAGAGCGCCGAGAGCGCGGGCGCCCGCGACGTCTATCTGATCGAGGAGCCCATGGCAGCTGCCATCGGCGCCGGTCTGCCCATCACCGAGCCCAGCGGCAACATGGTCGTGGACATCGGCGGCGGCACCACCGAAGTTGCGGTGATTTCGCTGGCCGGCATCGTGTACTCGCAGAGCGTGCGGGTGGGCGGTGACAAGATGGACGAGGCGATCGCCTCGTACATGAAGCGCAAGTACAACTTGGCCATCGGCGAGCAGACGGCCGAGCGCATCAAGGTCACCATCGGCAACGCCTACCAGCTGGAAGAGCAGCTCTCGATGGAAGTGAAGGGGCGCGACATGGTGGCGGGCGTGCCCAAGACCGTCGTCGTCAATTCCGACGAGATCCGCGACGCCCTGGCCGAGCCCATCAACGCCATCGTCGAGGCCGTGTTGCTGGCGCTCGAGCGCACCCCGCCGGAGCTGGCGGCAGACATCGTCGACAAGGGCGTCGTGCTCACGGGCGGCGGCGCGCTGCTCAAGAACATGGACGTGCTGCTGCGTGAAGAGACGGGTCTGCCGGTCATGGTCAGTGACGACCCGATCAGCGCCGTGGTGCTGGGCAGCGGGAAGACGCTCGATCACATCGAGCTGCTCAAGGAAGTGACGATCGGTTGAATGGCCGGGTTGGCCCCGACCCGAGCGTGCCCACCGCTGACGGCGGTCGGCTACCACGGGTGGGAGTCGGCCCCCTCCTGCTGAGGCGGCAATGGGCTTCTACAGACGTTATCGGGACATCTTCTTGGTGGTCCTGCTGCTGTCGGTTCCGTTCTTCTTCTTGCGCGCGTCCATCAGCCGACCCGAAGACATGAACGTGCTCGACCGCGTGCTGCTGCGTGCGGCCGCACCCGTGCAGTACGCGGCTGGCGCCATGGCCCGCGGTGTCTCGTCGGTCGTCGGCGACTACTTCTATTTGGTCGAC
>DATIDO010000261.1:0-3186 GCA_035456245.1 Polyangiaceae bacterium | reverse complement strand
GGGGCCAGGGGCAGAGCGCGCGGCTCGGCGAGACGCAGGGTTCGTGATGCCATGATCGGATCCCGATGCAGCCGCCGTGCCGAGTGGCGAGGTGGCTACTTTCGGCGCGCCGCTGCGCATGCGCGGCCGGCGGTCGCCTGGCGAGCAGCTGGCGGCCGGCCTGTCGTCATCCTGCGGCTGGCGGCCGGCTGGCGATCAGAGCGAATCGACGATTCGGCCGCCGAGGAGCTCACGGAGTTCGCCCGAGGCGGCTCGGCTCGCCTCGGCGCTCCGCGAATCGAAGGTGATGCGGGTCTTGTAGCGAGGGTCGAACCACTTCGGGTACGAGCCGATTTCGACCCCGGGGTGCCGCGCGACCACCGCGTCGAGCTCGCTCTTGATCTCCGTCTCTTCGGCGCTGACCAGCAACGACTCGCTGAAGTAGGGCTCGGGGCCGCTCAGGTACTCGCGCACCATGGCCAGCTTCGAGCGGAACAACTCGGGGACGCCCGGCAGTAGCCATACGCCGTCGACGACCATGGTGGGCCAACGCATCTCTCCTCCCCGCAGCAGCTGGGCTCCTTTCGGGATACGCGCCAGCCGCCGGTGGGCCTCGGTCAGTAGGGGGCCGTGGTGTTGCGCCAGCAGCTCGAGCAGCGTGGCGTCCTCGACGACCTCACGCCCCAGCGCCTGCGCCACGGCGTCGATGGTGACGTCGTCGTGTGTGGGGCCGACGCCGCCGCTGGTGAACAGCACGTCGACCTGCGAGCGCAGCTCGGTCACTTGGGCGGCGATGCGCTCGAGCTGGTCGGGGACTACCGCGATGTGGCGCAGCTCGATGCCCAGGGCGCGCAGCGCCTTGGCGAGAAAATGCGAGTTGTCGTCGCGGATCTTGCCGCTCAGGATCTCACCCCCGATGACGAGCGCCGCGGCGCTCTGGACGACGCGCGGCTCGATCATTCAGGGCTCCTCGAGCGGCTCGGTGACGGGCTCGCCGTTGGCGTCGAGCCGCAGCAGCTCGTCGACACGTTGCTCGGCGGCGTCCAAGCGGGCCTGGGAGCTGCGCGCCAGTCGTACGCCTTCTTCGAAGCGGGCCAGGGATTCTTCGAGCTCGAGATCCCCCGACTCCAACTGCTCGACGATGGCAGTGAGACGCGCCATGGCTTCCTCGAACGAAACCGGGGGAGCCGCGTCGGGCTCGGCTTTTTTCCGCGTCGTGGCCATCCGTGCGCGAGCCTGACGGCTGTCGGGTCCAGCCGCAAGGGTCAGGGCGAACGTGGTGCGAACGGCTGGCCCGTCGTCGCCGCGAAGCCATCCGGATCGGCGGGGAGCACCAAGACGCGGCCCTCCAACGTTTGCAGGAGAGTCCCGTCGGGGGCCAGCACCGCCACGTAGTCGACGTGGCGCATCTTTTCTGGTTCGCCACGAGCGGCGGCGCGACAATCGACGTCGGGATCGAGCCGCGCGATCTCGTCGAGCAAGCGGCTGGCTCCGCTGTCGTTTCCCGCGCTTCGCGCCTGGCGCGCCAGAGCGATGACCTGGGCGAGTCGAACCCCGGCGTGGACCTCGAACTGGTAGGCGTGGGCGAGCAGTGCCAGCGCCCTACCGGGCTCCGCGCGGCCCAGGCCGTAGGCGAGCGCGGCGCGCTTCGCTGGCGAAGCTTCGCTCAGGTGGTCGAGCGCCCATGCGGCGTCCGGGCCCGCGCCGGCTTCACGCGGCAAACGCAGCCAGCTGACCAGCGGGGCGGCCCAGAGCAGCGGTTCCTCGGACTCCAGCTCGAACAGCAGCCGAGGGCCGAGGGGAGGACGCTCGAGCGGCCAGCAGGCGCCGAGCGGGGATCGGGCATCGGTAGCCGTGGGCGGCGTCGCGCGCAGTAACTCGGCGCAGCGCCGTTCGAGAGGGCCGGTGTGGATTTGGCGTTGGGCGGCGGCGCGGCGCAGCGCGTCCTTGCCGTTCGACCAATCCAGGGCTCGCTCGGGCGCGAGGGCCGCGAACGTCCAAGCGGCGGTCGCGTGCAGCAATGGTTCACTCGATTCGAGGTGACGCTCGGCGGTCGCCAGTGCCTGCTGCCCGAGGTCCGGCAGTCGCGGGGCCAAGAGCACGGCGGCGCGCAGCGCGAAGACGGGCCGGGGTCCCGCCAGCGCGGGCTCCCACTCGGCGAACCAAGCCTGGCGAGCGGTGTCAGCGCTCGGCGCGCCCGCTTCGACGAAGCGCAGGAGCGAGTCGAAGGCTCGTTCGGTCG
Organism: Polyangiaceae bacterium; assembly: GCA_035456245.1. Classification (GTDB taxonomy): domain Bacteria; phylum Myxococcota_A; class Polyangia; order Polyangiales; family Polyangiaceae; genus NIC37A-2. The sequence continues at coordinate 965 of DATIDO010000261.1, read as the reverse complement.
GGCCGGCCTGGTCGAGCTCCGCGACGTGGGGAGCCGGTGGGGCGGGAGGAGCCGGCGAAGAACTCGGCGGCTTCTCCCCGGTCGTGGCCAGCGCCAGAGTAGCCGTCTCGTCGTCGGCCGTAGCGCTCCGCAAGGAAGCCAGGAAGCGCTCTGCCCGAGGGTGCCCCGAGAGCGCCAAGGCGCGAGCCGCGCTGCCGCGCGCGACCCGTTCGAGCTCCGACGTCTTCTCGGGTGAGGACGGTCGAGCTCCGGGCTGGCGGCGCAAAATGGCGAGCAAGCGGGTGACCACTTCGTCTGCGAGTGGCCCGTGGAGATGTTGGTCGAGCGCACGGACCAGACTCAGGGTCAGCTCGGGATCGTCGTAGAGGGTCGGATCGGCGGCCCAGTCGAGCAGCCGGCGGGCATCTGCGGGCGAACCGCTGCGGCCGAGCCGAGCCAACGCGGGGACGCTCGGATCGGTGGGGCTCCCGAAGCCGAGGGCGCCTTCCAGGTGGTCGGACGGAGCCGATGCGCGCGGACGGGCGGGGGGCTCGTGTTGCGCCGCAGCCGAAAGGACGGCGAGCCAGGTAGCCCCCGCTACCAGTGTGGCCGAGGAGCGACGGGTCACGTCGCTAGCCTACTCCCTGCCTGGCAGCCCGAGAATGCCCGGGGCGCCTCGAGGCGGCTCGGAAGCGCCGAATTTGCGGGAGGCGCCCAGCGGTGGACGCCGTATTGGGCGACCTGGGGCCTTTGGTGTAAGGGGGGAAGCACATGGACGCCATTCGAGTGCGTGGACAGCGCCGCCTCTCCGGGACCATTCAGGTAGGTGGAGCGAAGAACGCCGCCCTGCCGATCTTGTGCGCCACCCTCCTGTCGGATGGGGCGAGCCGACTGCGGAACGTGCCAGGCCTGCGGGACATCCGCACGCTGGCGCAGCTGCTCGAGGTGCTGGGCCGCAAGGTGAGCCTGGACATCCCAGAGGTCAC
>DATIDO010000260.1:0-3562 GCA_035456245.1 Polyangiaceae bacterium | reverse complement strand
TGCAGATGGTGCGCGGGCCCGAGCTCGCGGCGCCACCGGCGCTGAAGGAGCAGAGCGCTTCGAGCGGATCCTCCGGCAGTGGATCGTCCCGATCGAACGTCTGGATGAGGGCGGAGGCGGCGGCGGTGTTGCCGACCAGCTGCGCGCCGATCAGCTGCCGTCCGCGTACGATCAGCTTGCGGTAGGCGAGTGAGCGCTCCTCGATGATCTGGATGACCTGATCGCTCTCCAGCACGGGCTCGAGTACGCCCAGCGAGGCCACCTCGACGCCAGCCACCTTGAGCCGCGAGTACAGCTTGGAGCCGTGGTAACGCGCCTGGGGGCGCGCTCCCGTCAGCACGTCGGCCAGCACGTCCGCCTGCTCCCAGGCCGGTGCCACCAGGCCGTAGGTCATGCCGCAGTGCTCGGTGCACTCGCCGATGGCGTAAACCCCGGGAACCTCGGTCGCCATCAGGTCGTTCACCTGGATGCCGCGATTGACCGGGATGCGCGAGCGCTGCGCCACCTCGATGCGAGGTCGCACGCCGCAGGCGACCACCAGCATGTCTGCGCTCAGCTGCTCGCCGTCGTCCAGCACCACGCCGTCGAGCGACAGTCCGTCCCGGGACTCGGTGCCCAGCACACGCTCGATCGTCCGACCGGTACGCACGAACATACCGCCGCGCTCGATTTGCTTGCGCAGCATTTCGCCGCCCACGAAGTCGAGCTGGGTGTTCATCAGCTGGTGGGCCAAGTGAACGATGGTGACGTGTAGGCCCAGATCGCTCAGCGCCTTGGCCGCCTCCAGGCCGAGCAGACCGCCACCGAGCACGACCGCGCTGTCGCCGGGGCGCGCGTAGCGGCGCATCGACAGCGAATCGTCGAGCGTGCGATAGCCGAAGATGCCCTCCAGCAGCTTGCCCTCGTCGTCGACCATGCCGTTGAGGGCCGGCAGGATCGGCTTGCTGCCCGTGGCCAGGACGACGGCGTCGTAGCGCAGAGGCTCGCCGTCGACGAAGTGCACGCGGCGCGCTGCCGTGTCGAGCTTCTCGACCAAGCGCCCCGGCATGAATTTCACGCCGTGCTCCGCGTACCACTGGCTCGGCTTGGTCAGCACGTCGTCGATGGCCCCGCCGACCAGCACCTTGCCCAGCTGAATGCGGTTGTAGGCGCCGTGCGCCTCGTCACCGATCACGGTGATGGCGAAGCGGTCCTGGGCGTCACGCGAGTGCAGCCCGTCGAGCAGGCGACAGGTCGCCATGCCGTTTCCGACGATGACGAGCTCCTTCTTGGCTTTCACGAGGCTACTCCTTCCTCGACCCAGCGTCGTACACGCACGGCGCAGATCTTGAACTCAGGCATGCGGCTGACCGGATCCAGCGCTGGATTGGTCAAGAGGTTGGCCGCCATTCGTCCGCCCCAGTGGAAGGGTGCGAAGACCGTATCGGGGCGAATCGAGCGCCCCACCACCGCGCGCAGGATGACCTGGCCCCGGCGGCTCTCGACCACCACGCGCTCCCCGTCGCTCACGCCCAGGGCCTCGGCCAAGCGCGCGTGCATCTCCAACTTGGGCTCCGGCTTGGCGTCCATCAGCGTGTCCACACGGCGCGTCTGAGCGCCCGAGTTGTAGTGCTCTTTGTAGCGCCCGGTGGTGAAGTAGAGCGGATAGTCTTCGTCCGGCTCCTCGCCCGCCGCGCGGTGGTGCACGACGGAGAAATGAGCCTTGCCGTCCGGGTGATAGAAGCGCTCGGCGAACAGGCGAGGCGTGCCTTCGGGTGCGGCCGCGTTGCACGGCCAGTGAACGCCCTGACGCTCGTCCAGCAGCTCGTAGGAGAGCCCCGAGTAGTCGGCCTTGCCGCCCTGGGTAGCCCGGCACAGCTCGGCGAAAAGCGCCTCGCTCTCCGTCTCAGCGAACTGCGCCGAATCGCCCAGCGCGCTGCCGAGCGCGGACATGATCGAGAGATCGCTGCGCGGACCCGAAGGCGGAGCGACGGCCGGACGGCGACGGATCACCCTGCCCTCCAGGTTGGTCACCGTGCCGCCTTCCTCGGCCCACTGCAGAACCGGCAGGAACACGTGGCAGAGCTCGGCCGTGTCGTTCCAGAACGAGTCGCAGACGACCAAGGTGTCGAGCGAGCGCAACCGCTCCTCGACGTGAGACGAGTGGGGCGAGGCGACGACCAGGTTCGAGCCGAAGACGATGAAGCCCGCCAGGCCACCGGGGCGGCCCATGGCGTCGATCATCTCGACCGTGCTCTTGCCCTTGCCCGGCAGCTGCTCGGGCTTCACTCCCCAGATCTCGGCCAGGTGCGCGCGCGCATCGGGATCGAGAATCGAGCGGTAGCCCGGCAGCTGGTCCGCCTTCTGGCCGTGCTCGCGGCCTCCCTGGCCATTCCCTTGCCCGGTCAGACAACCGTAGCCGCTGGCGGGCTTGCCGACGCGGCCGAGCGCCAGCATCAGATTGGCAAAGCTGGCGACGGTGTCGGAGCCCTTCGACTGCTGCTCGGGACCTCGCCCCGACAGCAACATGCTGCTGCCTGCGGTCATCAGATCGAGCGCGCGCCGCATGTCATCGAGCGAGATGCCCGTCAGACGCTCCACGCGAGCCGGCTCGTAGCTGGACAGCGCGCGGCGGAGCCGTTCGAAGCCGGTGGTGCGCTCGGCGATGTAGGCCACGTCGACCAGGCCCCGGTCGATGGCGAGCGCGAGCAACCCATTGGACAGGGCCAAGTCGCTGCCCGGCGTGAGCTGCAGGTGCAGATCCGCATTGCGCGCCGTCTCGGTCGCGCGGGGATCGACGACGATGCGCTTGCCGCCGCGCTCCCGCTGGGCATGCACGTACTGCATGATGGGCGGCATGGTGTCCGCGCAGTTCGAGCCCCAGAGCAGGAGGCAGTCCGTCTCGGCCAGATCGGAGACCGGGAACGGTAGCCCACGGTCGATCCCGAACGCGCGGTTCTGGCCCGCCGCTGCGGAGGCCATGCAGTAGCGGCCGTTGTAGTCGATCTGGGAGGAACCGAAGCCGACTCGCACCAGCTTGCCGAGCAGGTACGCCTTCTCGTTGGTGAGGGCGCCGCTGCCGTACGCACCCAAGGCGTCCGCTCCGAGGCGCTCGCGCAGCTCGCGGAAACGCTCGATCACGAAGCCGAGCGCCTCGTCCCACGACGCCTCGCGCATGTTGCCCGCGGCGTCTCGCACGAGCGGCGTGGTGATGCGTTGGCCCGAGGTCAGCAGGGCGCCCGAGTTGAAGCCCTTGATGCACATCTGGCCGCGGTTGACCGGGAACTTCGGGTCCGCCTGGATGCTGGGGACCGGACTGGGCGTCAGCAGCATGCCGCACTGGAACGCGCAGTACGGGCAATGCGTGCGCACGGCGCCGGCTGGGGCGCTGGTGGGCGGCTGGACGGGGAGGGAGGCAGTCACGGACGATTATTGGGTACGGCCGCCTTCGTTTCGCTCCTGTGTCGGCGTGGTGGCGGGACCGCCACTTGTATCGATTGTCGATATATAGAATGTTTCGCCCCGGACATCTGACGCCGGCCCGTTCGGAAGGCCTCGCTCCCCGCCCGAAAGCCGAGCCGCT
>DATIDO010000259.1:0-6627 GCA_035456245.1 Polyangiaceae bacterium | reverse complement strand
TGGGCGTACATGATCGGAGCCGGCATCAGCTCGGGCGTCTCGTTCGTGGCGTAGCCGAACATCAGGCCCTGATCGCCAGCGCCCTGCTCCTTGAACAGACCCTGACCCGCGGTCACGCCCTGCGAGATGTCGGGAGACTGCTGCTCGACGGCGGTGAGGATCGCGCAGGTGTCTGCGTCGAAGCCCATGTCGGAGCTGGTGTAGCCGATCTCCTTGATCGTCTTGCGGACGATGGCGGGGTAGTCGACGGTGGCCTTGCTGGTGATCTCGCCGGCCAGGAGCACGAAGCCGGTCTTCACGGCCGTCTCGCACGCCACGCGGCTGTACTTGTCACCCTTGAGGAATGCGTCGAGGACGGCGTCCGAGACGGCGTCGCAGATCTTGTCGGGATGACCTTCGGTGACGGACTCGGACGAGAAGACGTAGTTTTTCATGAATCTCCGTGGCGGACGCTTTCGACCGCTCGATGGGGGTCTCGTGAATCGGGGCTACAGAGCCCGACTCGACGCCGCCTCATAGGGCAATTGGCCCCTTGGGGAAAGGTCCCCAGGGGCCAGCCATTCGGCCCCCGACCGCTTCAGCGGACGCGGGTAGGCCTCGGCCCCCGACCGCTTCAGCGGACGCGGTAGGCCTCGGCCATCGAGCGCTTCAGGGTCACGCGCAGGACCTCGCCGTCGCGGACCAAGGTCAGCTTCACCTCTTCGCCCACGGCCCCTTCCAGTGCGGCCCGCAGTTCGCGCTCGTCCAAGGAGCGCACGTCGCGCCCGTCCACCAGCAGGACCTCGTCGCCCGGCTTCAGTCCGGCGCGGCCCGCCGCCAGGTGCTCGGGCACGTCACGCAGGAAGACGCGGCCGTCCCCTCGACGCCCGAGGACCGCGCCGATGGTCCCGTGAGACGAGCCGCCACAGGCGACCACGAAGCCCAGGACCAAGGCGACCAGCGCGCGGTCAGCTCCGGTAGCCCGCATTTATGTCCACGTACGCATGGCCCAGATCGCAGGTGACGTAGGTGAACTGTCCCGGACCACGGCCCAGCACGAGTTCGATGGCGAACTCGGGCTTCTTCATTCGCGTGGTGGCCTCTGCATCGGCAGCCGCGTCGCGCGGGAGGCCGCCTTCGCAGATGCACACGCCGTCGATGTAGACGCTCGCCTCGCCCGGATGGAACGGCACACCGGCGCGACCGGCAGCCGCCAAGAGGCGGCCCCAATTGGCGTCTTTTCCGGCGATTGCCGTCTTCACCAGCGGTGAGGTGGCGACCGTGCGGGCCACCTGCTTGGCGTCCTGTTCGGTCGCCAGACCGCGCACCACGATGTCCACGGCGTGCTCGGCGCCTTCACCGTCGCGCACCATGGCGCGGGCCAGCGGCTTCATCACCTCGAGCAGCGCCGTCGAGAGCTCGGCTTCGCTCGGCGCGACGCCCGACTTGCCCGAGGCGAGCACGAAGATCGTGTCGTTCGTGCTGGTGTCGCCGTCCACGCTGACCGCATTGAAGGTCAGCTCGCTGGCGCTCTCGAGCGCGCGCTGCAGCGCAGCGGCGTCGGCCACCGCATCGGTGACGATGAAGGTGAGCATGGTGGCGTGGGGCGGCCCGGGGGGCTGCGGCAGCTTGCCAGCGCCACCCACGTCCGGATGGATCATGCCCGCGCCTTTGCAGATGCCGAGGAACTGAGCCTTCTGCGCGCCCTTGCCGGCCGTGGCCGTAGCGACCTTGCGGAAACGATCGGTGGTGAGGATGGCGTCGGCAAAGCGCTCGGCGCCGTCCTCATCCAGCGAGGCAACCAGCTTGCCTGCGACGGCTTGGATCTTTTCGGCAGGCAGCACCTGGCCGATCACGCCCGTCGAGGCGGGCAACACCTGGACCTCGGGGCAGCCGAGCGCCTCGGCGATCGAGCGCGTGGAGGCCAGGCAGGCGATGGTGCCCAGATCGCCAGTACAGGCGTTGGCATTGCCGGCGTTCACCAAGATCGCGCGCGCCTTGCTGTGGAGCACGCGCTCCTCGGCGATGTGGACCGGAGCGGCGCGCACCAGATTTCGGGTGAAGACGGCCGCAGCCGTCGCCGGCTCGTCACAGGCGATGAGGCCGACATCCAGCCCACCGCGCTTCTTGATACCTGCCTCGGCGGCGGCGAAGCGAAATCCGGAAACCTTCATGGTCGGCCTCTTAGCAGCTCGAGACCCGTCGCGCGACGTCGAGGCGCGTCGGAAGGTCCCCGAAGGATGGGCTCGGCGGCGTCGGGGGCCTCGCGGTTGGACCCGGGCCGCGGTAGGCAGCGGCCATGGCAACCACGCATTTCAAGGGCAACGAAAACCAAACCAACGGCTCGCTCCCCCAGGTCGGCCAGAAGGCCCCCGACTTCAGCCTCGTCGCGTCGGATCTGTCCGAAAAGTCGCTCGCCGACTTCGCCGGAAAGAACGTCGTCCTGACCGTGAACCCCAGCTACGACACCGGCGTCTGCCAGGCGACGGCTCGCCGCTTCAACAGCTCGCTCGGTGAGCGTGGCGACGTGGTGGTCCTCGCCATCAGCGCCGATCTGCCCTTCGCTCAGAAGCGCTTCTGCGAGGCCGATGGTCTCGACCATGTCGTGCCGCTCTCGTCCTTCCGCGCCAGCTTCGCCAAGGACTACGGCCTCGAGCTGGTCAACGGTCCGCTCAAGGGCCTGACCGCGCGCGCCGTGATCGTCGTGGGCAAGGACGGTCTGGTGAAGTCGAGCGAGCTCGTCCCCGAGATCACGACCGAGCCCGACTACGCCAAGGCCCAGGCAGCCCTCGGCTGATACGCGCGTGCGAGCCCCGGGTATTCGAGCGAGACGGAGACGAAGGAGCGGAGGAAACAACGGGTGAAACGCTCGCTCGGCTCCTTCGACGTGCTCTGCCTGGGGCTCAACGCCATCGTCGGCTCGGGGATTTTTCTCCTGCCCGACGAGCTGTTTCGCGAGATGGGCGCACTGTCCCCGCTGGCCTTCGTGCTGTGTGCACTGGGCCTGTGGCCGGTCGCCGCCTGCTACGCCTCCGCTGCGCGCAACCACGACGAGACGGGGGGCCCCTACCTCTACGCGCGCGAGGCCTTCGGGCCCGGAGTCGCCTTCGTGGTGGGCTTCCTGGCGTTCGCGACGGGCGTGTTGTCCTTCGCGGCGGTGTCGGCGGCGGCCGCGTCGTCGCTCGGGCGACTGGTGCCGGCGCTGGCGACGCCGCTCGGCTTGCTCGGCACGGGTGCCTTCGGCGTGCTCTTCTTTTCGGGGCTGAACTATCTGGGCGCGCGACCGGGTGCCCTCACCATCGATCTCTTCACCGTGGCGAAGTTCGCGGTGCTCGGTGTGCTCTTGGTCACGCTGCTTCCAGCCTGGGGGAGCGCGCCGGCTGCGCCGCTCCTGCCTCGGGGTGGGGGAGGCATCGGGCAGGCCATCTTTTTGGCTGTATTTGCGGCCCAAGGCTTCGAGGTGGTCGGTGTGCCGGCGGGTGAGAGCCGCAATCCGCAGCGAGACGTACCGTTCGCGGTCGTGGGCTCGCTGCTCTTGGCGAGCGCCCTCTATGCGCTGGTGCAGCTGTGCCTGGTCTACGCCTACGGCGAGCTGGGCCGCCCCAGTGACACTCCGCTCGCCGATGCGGCGCTCTCGCGCAACGCAGCACTCGGTCTGTTCGTCGCCATCGGTGGCCTGGTGTCCACCTGGGGCTTCGTCTCGGGCACCGCGCTCGGCACGCCGCGCTACTTGTTCGCGCTCTCCCGGGGTGGGCATCTGCCTGCCGGACTCTCGGCTCTGCACGCGCGCTTCCAGTCGCCGTCCGTGGCCATCGCGGTCACCGCGCTTCTCGCGCTCGGCTTGGTCGCGGCCTTCGACTATCGCTCGTTGGTCGGCATGTCGAACGTGACCATCGCGGTGCAATACGCCTCGACCTGCCTGGCGGTGGGGCGCGCGCAGCGTCAGCCAGGGGGCCGCAAGCTGGCAGGTGGCCTCACGCTGCCGCTGCTGGGTACCGCGATGAGCCTGTGGATTTTGAGCGAGGCCTCTCTCGAGGAGCTCGGTTGGGTGGCGGTGACGCTGGGGTTGGGCGGTATCGTGGTGTGGCTGACGGGGCGGAAACGCAGTCGAAGGGCTGGTTCGAAGAGCCCATCGAATGGATGAGTCGAGGGACGAGTCGAATGGCTGAGAGCTTTGCGGTGTTGGTGGGCGGCGGCAGCGTCACGGTCGAGGTGGACGAGCCGCCGGGGGCCGGGGGCGACTGGCTGATCTGCGCTCACGGCGCGGGCGGGAACCGCAACGACAGCGGCGTCCTTTCACTGCGCGACACCTTCGGGGCTCGCGGTCTCTCGGTCGTGCGCTTCGACTTTCTCTACAAGGCGCGCGGCTCGGGGCGTCCCGATCCGATGCCGCTCCTGCAGCAGACGTACGCCGCTGTCGTCGACGAGATACGGAGTCGCTTCGCTCCGCGCCGGGTGTTCCTGTCCGGCCGCTCGATGGGGGGGCGCACCGCCACGATGCTGGCCTCAGCTGGATATGCCTGCGACGGGGTCGTACCCATCGCCTACCCGCTGCACCCTCCCAAACAGCCCACCAAGCTGCGGGTCGACCACCTGAAGGAAATCGCGGTGCCCGTGCTGTGCTTCAGCGGCACGCGGGACGAGTTCTGCACGCCGGAGCTGATGCACGCCGCGGTCGATGCCTTGCCTGGTTGGACGCAGCATTGGCTCGAGGGAGCCGATCACTTTCTCCACGTGCTGAAGCGCTCGGGGCGCACCGACGCCCAGGTATTGGCCGAGGTGGGAGATGCGACGCTCGGCTGGATTGCCTCCCACGCGTGAGCGCTAGCGGGCCATCACGTGGCGACGGTCACTCGGCCGCGAGACCGCCGGCAGCGGTCAAGCCACCCGCGGCGGTGAGGCCGCCTGCTGCCGTCGCGCCGCCCGTGCTCACACCGCCCGTGTTCATTGCGCCGCCAGTAGCCGTGTTGCCGCCGGTGGCCATACCGCCACCAGTCCCAGTGGCGCCGCCCGTGCCCGAACAAACCGTCTCGCTCGCGGGCTTCAGCTGGCACTTGCCGGAGACGCAGATGGCCTGGGGGCATTCGGGTTGTTCGGCACAAATGGCCGGACACGCGACGTCCGCGTCGGAGAGGCACGCGTCCTCGGGCTGATCGGTGCGCGCTTGCCAGCGGCGCAGGCAACCCTGAGAGAGCAGGTCGTCGATCGAGCCGGCGACGGGCGCCGAACAACCCGCCGAGAAACAGGGCGCGCAGATGTCGACGATGGGAAGGCAGTCGTCGTCGATCGAGCACGTAGCTTCGATGGTCTGTCCGCAGTTGTCCGGGATCTCGTAGCCACCGTCGTCCGAGCCGTCGGAGCTGCTGCCGCCCGAACTGCCGCTGTCGCCAGCGACGAAAGTGTCACCACCACAGGCCACCCAAGCGAGCGGCAAGAAGAAGAAGCAAGCGCGCGACCAAGTCAGCATCGACGTTATTGTAGCCGCTGGGGCAACAGCGTCGGTGCAAAGTGCATTCGCGAGTGAATTCGCGGGTTTTACCGGGCCAGCGAGCGGAGTGGGGCCTTGGGTCAGGTGGGGGGTAGACCCGCTCGAGCCGCCTGTTCTGCCAACAGGGCAGTCGACGCAGTGTGCCGTCGTGGCTCGGTGCGCTCGACGTGATCCGGCTCCGTGCGGCTGCGCTGGGAGCGGATGACGCGCACCGGGCCAGCCAAGAAAAAGCTGGTGAGCGAAGCGACGAGAATCAGAGGGAGCAGCGCAGTCCCGCTCAACGTGCCCAGCAAGATGGCGGTGCCCAACGGGGTCTTCGTGACCGCTACATTGACGGCCACCATGGTGCACATCACCGCCACCGGCAGAGGAATACGCCCACCGGAGAGGGCATGCGCGGCTGCCCCGACCAGTGCACCAACGAAGAGTAGGGGGAAGATGAAGCCACCGCGGAAGCCGGAGCGTAGGGTGATGGAGATGGAGAGGAGTTCCAGCGCCGCCAGCGCGAGCCAAGGCAGAGCGACTCGACCCAGGTTGGTGACGTTCCCGGATGCCAACTGCGTGGAGAAATGCACCAGCTGCGGTTCACCCCAGAAGAGCGTCGTCATTCCCGTTGCCCGGGGCGTGAGCAACGCGATGGCACCCAGCAGCGCGCCGCCACAAGTAGCCAGGAGCACCGGGCGCTCGTCGAAGCGGCGTGTCACCGAGCCGAGTCCGTCGAAGGCGATCTGGAAACAAGCGCCGATGGCGGCGCCCAACGCGCCCAGCAAGATCGCAAACGGGACAGCCGAGCCGTAGGCGATGGACAAGTCCGAGCCGAAGTGGAGCAAAGGGTGGGAAACGGGCACGAAGGCATCGAAGACCACGAACGCCACCGACGCCGACAGCACCGCCGGCATGAGCGCCTCGAAGAACTCGAGCCCACGCTGGTGAGGCAGCTCCAGGGCGAAGACAGCCCCAGCCAAAGGAGCGCCAAAAAACGCACCCAGAGCCGCAGCCATCCCACTCAACGTGAGGATGCGCACCTCGTCGTTCGAGAGCCGCAGTCGATCCCCGAGTGCGCTTCCCAGGCTGCCGATGACTTGCACCAGCGGCGCTTCGGGCCCGGCGCTGCCACCGAACAGGATCGAGACGAAGGCGATGAGCGCCATGCGTGGCGC